>JAQTMV010000017.1 GCA_028714175.1 Methylococcales bacterium | reverse complement strand
TCTCTGGATACGGTTGAACTCGTTATGGCTCTTGAAGAAGAATTTGAATGCGAAATTCCAGACGATGAAGCTGAAAAAATTACAACAGTTCAGCAAGCTATCGATTATGTAGAAAAAAACGCGTAAGATTATTTTTAGTGGATGGATGCTGTTCATCCACTTAAGTCACCACCTCCTTTATCGCCACCTTTACTTTTCTTATGGTACATTACATTGAGTAAACGTCGAGTTGTAATAACTGGATTGGGCGCTGTTACGCCTATAGCCAACACTGTCCCGGAAACCTGGGATGGGATTATTAAAGGCAAGAGCGGCATAAGCACAATCGATTCTTTTGACATTTCTCTTTTTGCCAGCACCTTTGGCGGCGTTATAAGAAATTTTGATATTACTCAATATATTCCGGATAAAGATGCCAAACGCATGGACGGATTTATTCATTATGGTATTGTCGCGGGATGTCAGGCTATTGAAGATTCGGGACTTGAAGTCACCGAGGCCAATGCTGAACGTATCGGTGTGGCAATAGGTGCTGGGATAGGCGGTGTTACCGGTATTGAAGAATGCTATGCAATCTATGAGAAAGGCGGCCCTCGCCGTATCTCGCCATTCTATGTTCCTGGTAATATCGTTAATATGATTTCAGGCAATCTTTCAATCAAATACGGGTTAAAAGGGCCTAACTTTGCCATCGTTACCGCCTGTGCTACAGGCACGCATAACATTGGCGATGCTGCGCGTTTAATTAAGTATGGCGATGCCGATGTGATGATTGCCGGCGGAGCAGAGCGCTGTACAACATCACCCACAA
Organism: Methylococcales bacterium; assembly: GCA_028714175.1. Taxonomy (GTDB): domain Bacteria; phylum Pseudomonadota; class Gammaproteobacteria; order Methylococcales; family Methylomonadaceae; genus JAGXGJ01. Next base: position 38,893 of record JAQTMV010000017.1, on the reverse strand, counting down.
CAATGGGTGGTTTTGCCTCTGCCAAGGCCTTATCTCGCCGTAATGATGACCCGCAAGCGGCAAGCCGGCCATGGGACAGGGATCGTGACGGCTTCGTATTAAGCGATGGCGCCGGTGTTGTTGTTCTTGAAGAACTGGAACATGCCAAAGCACGCGGCGCAAAAATTTATGCCGAAGTAGTCGGTTATGGCATGAGCGCTGATGCCTATCACATAACAACGCCTTCAATGGGTGGAGAAGGCGCCGCCCGCTGCATGAAAAATGCCCTGCGTGATGCGGGCTTGAATGCCGATGATGTTGATTACATCAATGCCCACGGTACTTCGACGCCAGCGGGTGATATTGGCGAAACCCATGCGATGAAAACCGCATTGGGTGCTCATGCCTATAAAGTTGCGATCAGCTCCACCAAGTCCATGCTTGGTCACATGCTGGGTGCTGCGGGGGGTATTGAAGCGGTTTTGACTGCCTTAAGCATCAAAAACCGTATTGCCCCACCCACAATCAACCTGGAAAATCAGGATCCTGAATGTGATCTCGATTATGTGCCTAATAGCGCAAGAAATATGAAAATTAATGTCGCCATGTCCAATTCATTTGGTTTTGGTGGTACCAATGGCACACTGGTTTTTAAGCGTTACGACTAGAGACGTTGTAATGCAGCGTCTCTGATGCGGATGATTCTGGTTAATGGCGAAAGCAGGGAGCATGTTGAAATAGCGGATCGCGGATTTCAATACGGTGATGGATTATTTGAAACGATAGCAGTTGATAACGGACAAGCTGTTTTTCTTGGCCGGCATTTAGATCGGTTAAAGGCAGGTTGCCGGCGTCTTTATATTCCTTTCCCGGATATTGAGCTTCTTGTTTATGAAACGAGTACACTTTGTCAACATTCAAGCAAGGCTGTTCTTAAACTGATACTCACCCGCGGTTCAGGCGGACGCGGTTATCGTCAACCTGACGTAATTCAGCCTACCCGCGTGTTAAGTTTACATCCCTTTCCCTCGTTCCCGATCTCCATCCTGGGAAAGTTCGCGTCTGCCTATGAGGAGCAGGGCATTGCCGCCCGCTTTTGCAGTACCCGTTTGGGATTGAATCCTGCGTTAGCCGGTATCAAACACCTCAATCGGCTTGAACAGGTATTGGCGCGGGCTGAATGGAGCGATCCCGTTATTCAGGAAGGCATTATGCTGGACATGAATGATCATGTTATTGAAGGAACAATGAGCAATCTCTTTTATGTTAAAAATGACATGCTTTTTACCGCATCGCTTGCGCTAGCCGGCGTTGCCGGCGTGATGCGAAGCATAATTATGGCGCTATCTGCCCGGCATAATCTGCCGGTTGTTGAGCACGCTTTTAGCAAAGATGAATTATTATCAGCGGATGAAATCTTTGTTTGTAATTCAATTATTGGTATCTGGCCCATCAATAAAATCGCGAATACACGTTTCCCAGTGGGTTCAAAAACAAGGCAAATACAAGTCTGGCTCGATCAGTTTAAACATGAGGTAATTTGCGGTGATATATAAAATCATCGCATGCGTCTTATTAACTTTAATCATTGCCTGTGCCTGGGCGTGGCGGGATTATCAAAAGGCTTTACATACGCCTGTCGTGGTAGGTAATCCGATTGTTATAGAAATCAACAAGGGTGACTCGTTTAATCAGATTACCGACAAGCTGTTAGTCCAAAATCTGGACTTTAAACCAGTCTGGTTTAAAGTCATTGCTGTTTCGGAAAAAACATTCAAAAAACTTAAAACAGGCGAATACGAGTTAACGCCCGGTTTGACTCTTCCGGAAATTTTAAGCCTGTTTGTACAAGGAAAAACCAAACAATACGCTATTACTTTTCCTGAAGGCTGGAGTTTTAAAGAAATACTACAGGAAGTCGAGAAAAACCCCAATCTTGAACATACCTTGAATAACGTCAGTTTTGCAGCGTTAATGTCCCGTCTTGGGGCGGATATAAAACATCCGGAAGGCGCGTTTTTTCCCGATACCTATTATTTCGAAAAAAGGTCATCTGATGTTGCTTTATTAAAAAGAGCCTACGAGAAAATGCAGTTGGTACTGCAACAGGAATGGCTTCATAAAGCGGGAGGCCTGCCTATCAAAACCCCCTATGAAGCATTGATACTTGCTTCAATCGTAGAAAAGGAAACCGGCGTAGTTGCCGAGAGACCCTTGATAGCAGGCGTATTTATTCGCCGGTTGCAAACAGATATGCTGTTGCAAACCGACCCGACAGTTATTTATGGCATGGGTGAAAATTATCAGGGTAATATAGGACATACCGATTTAACAACAGCAACGCCTTACAATACCTATATGATCAAAGGCTTGCCGCCAACGCCAATTGCCATGCCGGGACGCGACGCTATTTATGCGGCTTTGCATCCTGATATCAGCAATAATCTTTATTTTGTGGCTCGTGGTGACGGTACCCATGTATTTTCCTCTACTTTAAAAGATCATAATCTGGCCGTCGATAGTTTTCAAAGGAAGGAAAATGATTAGAGGGAAGTTTATCACACTGGAAGGTGGGGAAGGGGTGGGCAAGACCACGAATCTGGCTTTTATAAAAGACTATTTGCAACAGCATAACATTTCTGTTGTTGTTACGCGTGAACCCGGCGGTACTGTGCTGGCTGAAAAAATACGGCATTTATTGCTGGACAAGCACGGTGAGGCCATTTCAGAACATGCTGAATTATTGCTGATGTTCGCGGCGCGAGCACAGCATATCAAGCATGTCATTGAACCCGCATTGGCGCAAGGCAAATGGGTGCTTTGTGACCGTTTTACCGATGCCACTTATGCCTATCAAGGCGGAGGGCGAAATATGCGCATTAGCACTATAGAGTGGCTGGAGAACCTGGTGCAAGGCACACTGAGACCGGATTTAACATTGTTGCTGGACGCTCCCGTTGAGATAGGCATAGAGCGTGCCAGGAAACGGGGAACTTTCGATCGGTTTGAAGCAGAAAAAATCAGTTTTTTTGAGCAGGTCAGACGGGCTTATTTATTGCAGGCGGAGTTGCATCCGGAGCGTATCAAACTGATTAAAGCAAGCCAACCCCTAGTCGATGTACAAAGAGCGATGATTGATGTTATTTGTGCTTTATTAAGATGACATTACTACCCTGGCAGCAAAAAAACTGGGATCAACTTCGCAATTACAGTGTGCAGAATCGTGTTCCCCAGGCTTTACTCATTACCGGAAACAAAGGCTTGGGCAAGCAGCACCTGGCCGATCAGTATGCCTATTCCCTGCTTTGTGCAAAACCGCAGACCAATGGTATCGCTTGTGGTCATTGTCACAACTGTTTGCTACTGAATGCAGAAACTCACCCGGATTTTATGCAAATACGGCCTGATGAAGCAAAAACATCCATCACGATTGATCAGATTCGCAGTCTGGTCGCTAAATTAACCTTAAAGCCGCAGTTTGATATGTACCGCGTAGTCATTGTCAATCCCGCCGATAAAATGAACAATGCAGCGGCTAATGCGTTTCTGAAATGCCTGGAAGAGCCGGCAGAGCGCACTGTTATTATCTTGATTTCCGATAAATCGGCGGGGTTGCCTGCTACCATCGTCAGCCGCTGCCAGAAGCTTGCCGTTGCCAGACCCGCTAAAGAAATTGCCTGCAGCTGGCTAAAACAACAGGCTGTACAAAATGATCGGGAGTTGTTGTTCAGCTTGGCGCAGGGCTCGCCGTTACTGGCTCTGCGCTATGCCAACGAGGGTTCATTGACATTGCGTAATGACTGTTTCAAGGCGTGGGTGGATATTGCAAAACAGCGCAGTCATCCGGTTATTGTCGCTGAAAATTGGCATAAATTACCTGAATCATCATTGATATTCTGGATTACATCCTGGATTATCGATTTGATCAAGTGTTGTTATCTGCCAAAATCTGACGGCTTATATAATCCGGATCTGAAAGAATCCTTGCAAGAATTATCGCAACAACTAGAATTAAAAGGGCTTTATAGATTATATGATTTATTATTGAAGAGCCGGCAACTCCTGGATACCCAAATAAACAAGCATATAATGTTTGAAGAAATTCTAATAAAATGGTTTGAACTTAACCTGCGAAAATGACGATGACAGAACCAGCGCCCAGACAGGGAATATTGACACTTTCAATCAAAGACAAGAGCGCCTTATATACAGCCTATATGCCTTTTGTTATTAACGGGGGGTTGTTTATTCCGACTAGCCGGGACTATGAAATGGGGCAGGAAGTATTCATGCTGCTGAATTTAATGGAAGAAACCGAACGGCTGCCCATTGTTGGCAAAGTAATCTGGAAAACGCCGCCCAGTTCAGGGGGTTATAGAGCCAGCGGCATTGGCGTGCAGTTCAGTGATCAGGACGGCGGTGTAGCGCGGAGTAAAATAGAAACCTACTTGGCGGGCGCTCTGGCGTCTGACCGGTCAACCCATACGATGTGATGCCCTCTAATCATGCTGATTGACTCTCATTGTCACCTTGATCGTATTGATCTGGAACCCTATCAAAATGATTTTGCCTGTTTCATGCAAGAAGCTAAAGCCAGTCAAATTGAACATTTGTTATGTATAGCGATTGATTTGGAGTCCTACCCGGCAATGCTGGCTTTGGTTGCAGGTTTCCGGCAGATATCCGTAACCATTGGCGTCCATCCGAATGTTCAGGATTGCAAGGATCCCGGTGTCGATGAACTCATCGCTTTAGGTCAGGCCGATAATGTCATTGGCATTGGCGAGACCGGCCTGGATTATTTTCGCAGCGAAGGCGACCTGATGTGGCAACATCAACGTTTCAGAAATCATATCCGCGCTGCAAAGACGTTAAACAAGCCCCTGATTGTTCATACGCGTGCCGCCAAACAGGATACCTTGCGCATCCTGGAAGAAGAGGGCGCCAGTGAAACAGGCGGCGTTATTCACTGTTTTACCGAGGACTGGGAATTTGCCAAAAAAGCGCTGGATTTGAATTTTTATATTTCTTTCTCCGGTATCGTCACCTTTAACAGTGCGAAAGAAATCAAGGAAGCGGCGAAAAAAGTGCCCGCCGACCGGTTTCTTATTGAAACCGATTCGCCTTATCTCGCGCCCGTACCCTTTCGAGGCAGACCAAACTATCCGACTTATGTGCGCTATGTCGCGGAACAACTGGCTGAATTGCGTGGAACATCGATAAACAGGATCGCAGATCTATCCACTGAAAATTTTTATACTTTATTCAAACTGAAGCAGCTGTAAAGTTTGAATACTTCCAGTGTTTGGCTCTCATTGAGTGCTGATGCAGTATAATGTTTATAACTTGCTTTTATTACCATGAAGGCCATGAAGATAATGAAGGGAAGAAAATTTAGTGATTTGTCGAATAAAGCTTTCGCTCCTGCTCACGTCCCATACCTACATCTCTATAGGCAAAGTGATTGGCTGCGTAATTGAAGTTCAAAAAAACACTCGGCTCTGGATTGCTGGAATCCACTTACATGAAGTCAATACAGTAATATCTTCAAGTCCTTCATGGCCTTCATGGTAAAAATAAATGACATTTTTTGGAATCAGCACCCACCTCATTTGCCGGGTTGCCAAAAATCAGGCAACCTGAATAAACTGCCAGAAGCAATGATATTCACAACTTGTTAAATACTCTAATGAATAAACAAGAAAAAACCTTAACAATGACTGTGTTGATGACGCCTGATATGGCGAATTTTTCAGGCAATGTGCATGGCGGTTCTTTATTAAAATTACTGGATCAGGTGGCTTATGCCTGCGCGGCAAAATATTGTAAAAATTATGTGGTGACGGCAGCGCTCGATCAGGTTTTTTTTAAACAACAGGTGAATGTCGGTGAGCTGGTGACTTTTTATGCCCACGTTAATCATGTTGGCCGGTCATCGATGGAAATCGGCGTAAAAGTAGTTGCTGAAGATTTGCGGACGGATGTTAAAAGGCACACAACTTCGTGCTATTTTACAATGGTGGCTATCGATGAACAGGGAAAATCCATTGAAGTGCCCAGATTACAACTGGAAACCGAAGCAGAAAAAAAGCATTATATGGAGGCGGAAGTGCGCAAAAAATTGCGTCAGGAAAGTTTAGAGAAAAATCGCGCTTTGTCTGTTGAACTGTCAGAGGATGAGTTCTAATTGGGTTTACAAGAAAATTTTGAACAACTGCCATTAAAGGATTTTGTCGAGAAAGCTTATCTGGATTATTCCATGTATGTGATTCTCGACCGGGCTTTGCCGCATATTGCCGATGGCTTGAAACCGGTGCAGCGGCGAATTGTTTATGCCATGTCTGAACTGGGTTTAACGGCCCTGGCCAAGTATAAAAAATCCGCCAGAACGGTGGGTGATGTGTTGGGCAAATATCATCCGCACGGTGATTCCGCGTGTTATGAGGCCATGGTGTTGATGGCGCAGAATTTCTCTTACCGTTACCCACTGATTGACGGACAGGGTAACTGGGGATCTCCGGATGATCCCAAATCCTTCGCCGCGATGCGCTATACCGAATCTCGGCTGACCGCTTATGCGAATACCTTGCTAAGTGAATTGGGACAGGGCACAGTCGAGTGGTCGGATAACTTTGATGCGACTTTAAAAGAGCCGGTGTTATTGCCGGCAAGATTGCCGAATATCCTGCTTAACGGCACGATGGGTATTGCTGTGGGCATGGCAACGGATATACCGCCGCATAACCTCCGGGAAGTGGCAGGCGCTTGTATCCAGTTACTGGACGAGCCTGACAGCACAGTGGAAGCCCTGTTCAGACACATCAAAGGCCCCGATTATCCGACCGATGCTGAAATTATCACATCTGCCGAGGATATACAGAAAATGTACATTAACGGTGGCGGCTCGATAAAAATGCGTGCCAAGTATGAGCAGGAAGATGGCAATATCGTCATTACCGCTCTGCCGCATCAGGTTTCCGGAGCTAAATTGCTGGAACAGATAGCCGCGCAGATGCTGGCGAAAAAGCTGCCGATGATTGAAGATCTGCGGGATGAATCGGATCATGAAAATCCGACCCGCTTGTTGGTCATTCCAAAATCCAAACGCGTCGATGCCGATGCGGTGATGTCACATTTATTCGCCACAACTGATCTGGAAAAAAGCTATCGCGTCAATATGAACATGATCGGCATGGATGGCCGGCCTCAGGTTAAAGGACTCAGAGAAATTCTCGTCGAGTGGCTGAGATTTCGTACCGAAACCGTGCGGCGGCGTCTGCAGTACCGACTGGATAAAGTGCTGGCGCGGCTGCACATACTCGATGGCTTATTGATCGCCTATCTGAATATTGATGAAGTCATCGCCATAATTCGTAACGAAGAGTATCCCAAGCCGGTGTTGATGGCGCGCTTCGGTCTTACCGATGTTCAAGCCGAAGCGATACTGGAGTTAAAATTAAGACATCTGGCCAAGCTGGAAGAGATGAGGATTTGTGGCGAGCAGGATGCACTGGAAAAAGAACGCGTAGCGCTGGAGAAAACCCTGGGTTCTTCGCGTTTATTGAATCGCCTGATAAGAAAAGAAATTGAACGGGATGCCGAGCAGTATGGCGATGACCGCCGTTCGCCGATTGTTGCAAGAGTCGCGGCACAAGCACTGGAAACTACTGCGTTAATAATTAATGAACCCGTAACCATTATTCTGTCACAAAAAGGCTGGATCAGAGCGGCCAAAGGCCATGATATTGATGTGGAAAGTTTGAGCTACCGTTCCGGTGACGGCTTTCTGGATGCGGTAAAAAGCAGATCGACGCAACCCGTTTATATACTTGATTCTACGGGCCGCGCTTACAGTACCTCTGCCCACGATTTGCCTTCAGCGAGAACGCAGGGCGAGCCATTGACAGGGCGGCTCAATCCGCCTGCGGGTGCATTGTTTACCCATTTGCTTTGCGGTAATGCCGATGACTGGTATGTGCTTGCCAGTCATTTTGGTTATGGTTTCAGAGTCCAGCTAAAAGAATTATTGAGCAAGAACAAGGCCGGTAAGTTGCTGATTACGCTGCCCCCTGGCGCGAAGGTTTTAAAGCCCGCACCGATACATAATGAGTCTGATTTGCTCGCCGTCGTTACCTTACAGGGCCGGTTACTGATATTCCCGATAGCCGATTTACCCGCATTGGCGCGCGGCAAAGGCAATAAGCTGATACAGATTCCCGCAGCTGATCTGGCGGCCGGCAAGGATTATGTGGTTGCGGCGGTAGCGATATCCGAACAAAGTCCATTAAAAGTCGTATCAGGCAAGCGGTTTTTAACGTTAAAAGCAGCGGATATAGAACATTATTCCGGCAGCCGGGCCAAAAGAGGTTTAGGCTTGCCCAGAGGCTTTCAGCGTGTTGATGGTTTGGAATGTGAATAGACAGGCGATATCTCAGCCGAGAATCAAGCCTGATTCATAATATTTACAACCCGGTTAGTGACTCAAAGTCTTGTAAAAAGCTATCTGACATTCAAGGGCTTAACGTATAGTTGAGCTGATTTACCCTTCTGATCTAGACAAATTGAGGTATATTTATGCACCTTTTTATTCATCCTTTACACAGTGCTGCAAGCCATAAATCAATAGCAGCCTTTCAACTGAGATTCCATTACTATGCCATTTTCCAAACTCGGATTATCTGATCCTCTCTTGCGTGCTATTGCTGAAGCCGGCTATTCTACGCCATCCCCTATTCAATTACAGGCCATTCCCGCAGTTTTGAAGGGACACGATCTTCTGGCTGCCGCCCAGACCGGCACTGGAAAAACCGCCGGTTTTGCTTTACCCATTCTGCATCGATTATCGCTAAAGGCTTACGGTAATAATCGTCCGGTCAGAGTGTTGATATTAACGCCAACCCGCGAGCTTGCCGCACAAGTCGGGGAATCGGTAAGCAAGTACGGAGCGCACTTGCATCCTCGCTTAAAAACCGAAGTCGTATTTGGCGGGGTAAAAATAAATCCTCAGATGATGCGATTAAGAGGCGGTGTCGATGTGCTGGTGGCGACACCAGGACGACTGCTGGATTTAGCCAACCAAAATGCAGTCAAACTGGATAAAGTGGAAACACTCGTCCTGGATGAAGCAGACCGCATGCTGGATATGGGCTTTATTCGCGATATACGCAAAATTATCGCCTTGCTGCCGAAAAAGCGTCAAAACCTGTTGTTTTCTGCGACTTTTTCCGAAGATATACGAAAGCTTACTACAGGTTTGCTGGTTAATCCGATAAAAATTGAAGTGGCGGCTCGTAACACCGCCGCAGAAATGGTTGAACAAATAGCTTTTCTCTGCAATAAGGCCAACAAAACCGAGTTACTCTGTCATTTGATAAAAACCAATAATTGGCAACAGGTGTTAGTGTTTACCAGCACAAAACACGGCGCTAATCGACTCGCTGAAAAACTTAATAAGGTTGACATTAAAGCCGCCGCCATTCATGGCAATAAAAGCCAGGCCGCGAGAACCGGCGCCTTGGCAGGTTTCAAGGCGGGTGAAATCAGGGTGCTGGTGGCTACCGATGTGGCGGCTCGAGGCATTGATATCACGCTACTGCCGCATGTGGTTAATTTTGAACTACCCCGTTCACCCTCTGATTATGTGCATAGAATAGGGCGAACAGGACGTGCGGGGGAAGCAGGGCAGGCCATATCCTTGGTATCACATGATGAATACAGTACTTTGCGCCTGATTGAAAAGCTGATTGGCACACCGATTAAACGCGAACAGATTGCCGGTTTCGAAGCATCTGAGTTTGCACCACCGATACCCCCCGAGCCTCCACGCGCACAACGGCCCGGAAGCAATGTTAAGCACTCATGCAAACCTTCCGGCAATCAAACAACGAATAAACTTCGACCAGGAAGTGCTGTTTAATAACGGGAAAAATGTCCAGCGCCTAAAACCGATTACCGGGTGTGATGGTTATATTTCTCCGCTGACTGCAGCAAAACAAAAACAGCGCCGGTACCGCCGTATTTGGGCGATGCGGAACAAAAAGCCTGGACATCGTTATGTTGCCGCAGCCACAAGTTAAGATTATTCTTTAGAACAGGGTGATTGTCAGCTGAACGATAGCCTTTGCCATGAACGATATGCACACAGCGGCAACCCTCTTCGACACAGCTATGTAAAAAGTGCAGCAGTTGCCGTTGAGCTTCATTACTGTTCAGGCCATGCAGATCAATCTCCGCATCCAGGCCAAAATAACCCCTGCGCAATTTTTTTAATACATTATTTTGCAAACCCGGTGTGATAAAGCTCAGGCTATCTTCAAGTCCGACCTTTTCAACTTCTATTGTCGCAGCACCTGATTTCCTTGCAGCAGCATCGGAATCGGCGCTTATACTAACAGGGTAAGGCTTGGGTTTATTTTCCCTTTTTAACAAGACCTTATCGCTTATTACTGAGCGCACTTTACCAATGGCATGTCGAAATAGATCACTTTCTTCTGAGGTTAGTGTTTTTTTTGCCACGAAAGCTGATTTTGTTGTGTATTGTTGCTAAGATGATCAATTTTATAGCTTATTCGGCTTCAAGGCGAATATAATGCATATATTGTTAAGTAATGATGACGGGTACCTGGCTGAAGGTCTCACTGCCTTGGCCAATGCCTTGCGTGCCCATGCCGAAATATCGGTGGTTGCACCAGATAGAAACCGCAGTGCTGCAAGCAATTCCTTAACGCTGGAAATGCCCTTGCGCGCCTATACAGCGGATAACGGATTTATTAAAGTAGATGGTACACCTACCGATTGCGTGCATTTGGCGATAACAGGTTTTCTGGATAAAGAGCCTGATATGGTTTTTGCGGGTATTAATCATGGCGCCAACCTCGGTGATGACGTGCTTTATTCGGGTACTGTTGCAGCGGCAACCGAGGGGCGGTTTTTAGGTCTTCCGGCTGTTGCCATTTCTTTGGCAGGCAGTAATCCTTGTTATTTTGAAACAGCAGCGCAGGTTGCAGTAACGTTATTAAAGCGATTGATCAAGCATCCTTTGCCACAAGATACTATTCTTAATGTCAACGTGCCTGACGTTGCTATAAAAAACCTGAAAGGCTATCAGGCAACGCGACTTGGATTGCGGCACAAATCGGAGCCGGTGGTAAAAAGTGCGGACCCGCGCGGACGAATTATTTACTGGGTAGGGCCGCCAGGTGCAGAACAGGATGCAGGCCCCGGGACGGATTTTTATGCTATCAATGCAGGTTATGTGTCGGTTACGCCGTTACAAATAGATTTAACATGGTATGAACGCATCAATGCGTTAAAGGCATGGTTGCCTAAGGAGAGTGATTTATGAATTCGAGCCTGCAAGGCATAGGCATGACTTCACTGCGTACGCGTGAGCGTATGATTAAACGCTTGTCGGAGCAGGGTATTCGCAATAATAAAATTCTGGAGATTATGCGCGATACACCCAGACATATTTTTATGGATGAGGCGTTGGCCAGCAGGGCTTATGAAGATACTTCGCTGCCCATTGGTTACAATCAGACTATTTCCCAACCCTATATCGTTGCAAAAATGACCGAATTGTTATTGGGTGTTGCCGGTCATTTAGGCAAAGTGCTTGAAATTGGCACGGGTTGCGGATATCAGACGGCTGTTTTGGCGCAACTGGTCGATCACGTATATTCGGTGGAAAGAATCTTGCCGCTGCAGAAAAAAGCGAAAAGCAATTTATGGGATTTAAAACTTAAGAATATCAGTTTCCTGTATAGTGATGGCGGTTTAGGCTGGCCGGATTATGCGCCGTTCGATGGCATTCTTGCGTCAGCCGCTCCCGCTGAAATTCCGTCGGTATTGTTACAGCAACTGGCCGTTGGCGGGGTTATGGTTATCCCTATAGGCAAGAGCGGCAAACAATCCCTGCAGAGAGTGACTCGTATCGAAAGTGGTTATCATGTCGAACAACTGGAATCCGTCACTTTTGTACCTTTTTTATCAGGAAAAGAATAAACATGTTTCAAAAATTATATGATAAAGCCTTGAACCATTCATTATTGGTAAAGTTATTTGACAACAAAAAGCTGGTTTGAAGACTGGGGCTTTTGGGCGGTATTTGTCGCCGGGTTTTCCCCTATCCGTTACAAGGTTTTACCATCGCCACTGGCACTCTGAGTATGGTATTTGTGCCTTTTGTATTGGCATCAATCATCGGTCGAGGCAGTCGGTTTTTTCTGGTAGCGATGTTACTGGCGGCCGGCGGCGCCAAGCTCGAATCAAAATTACGGGAATATATGGACAGACTGGGCTGGGCAACCGTCGCCCTGGTTGTTATCGGTGTAGGGATTAACTGAAAACAAGGGCATGAGTAATTTTTATCTTTATCCATAAGTTTTTCATACTCATTGATGATTATGAATTCTGAACTTTGAATTACACAACCAGTTTTTTTAAACCGATAAATCAGCAGGTTCAGATATAAATAACTACAGTGGGCCAACACACCGGTAACCACCACCGCGATCGACGCAGTAATCGCACTACGTGCGACAACGTACAGACAAAACCAGGAAAATCGGATAAAATAAAAAATAAATCCGTATAAACCATGCAGTCACTATCATGCGCTGTATGGAAGGGGGGAATATGTCGGCAATGAAATTAGCATCCAGAAGTGTGGTGGAACTGCTCGTCCCCAACAATCGGGACGTCGGCCCCCACCCGACACACGCTTATAATCAAGTGAGGCAGGACTTGTCTTGAGAACTATGAACAGAGAGATGTATCCATGACTTACTGTATAGGCATAAAGCTCGACACCGGCCTGGTATTTGCGTCGGACTCGCGTACCCATGCCGGGGTTGACAATTTTGCGCGTTTCTGCAAGATGACCGTATTTGAACGCGCTGGTGACCGGGTCATCGCTCTATTAAGTTCGGGCAACCTGGCAGGGACACAGGCCGTCATAAGCGTGCTGAAACAGCGGAATGCCAAGGACGATGCACCCAATCTATGGCGCGCAGAGTCCATGTTCGATGCTGCGATGCTGGTGGCGGACGCAATGCGTGACGTTGATCGGCGCGACGGCCAACACTTGGCAGCCAGTGCTATCAGCTTTAACGCTTCGTTCATACTTGGCGGCCAGATCGCGGGCGAGGCGCCGCGCCTTTTCCGGATCTATACGCAGGGCAACTTTATCGAGGCAAGCCTTGAGACGCCCTATTTCCAGACCGGGGAAACCAAATACGGGAAGCCAATTATTGATAGGGTAATTACCCGCTCGACCTGTCTGAACGATGCCGCAAAATGTGTCCTCGTCTCGTTTGATTCAACGATGTGCAGTAATTTGTCCGTCGGCATGCCGATCGATCTGATCTGCTATCAAAGTGACAGTTTTGAAGTACGGATGCGTCGCCGCTTCGACGAGGGGGATGCATATTTCAGCGCGCTCGGCAAGCAATGGACTGAAGGTACGCGACAGGTGTTCAGCCGACTGCCCAACCTGGACTGGTGAGGCCACTGAACATGTGCACGGAGACTGCGGCGTTGGGTGGACGCGCAAATGAATGTGGCAGTCAGGGCTTTGTGATTACTTGCGAGCATGGCGGCAACCGGATTCCCAGGGCGTATCGTGACCTGTTTCATGCTCATCAGGCGCAGTTGGACACCCACCGTGGCTTTGACGCCGGTGCGCTCATCATGGCAAGAGCTCTGGCAACGGCACTTGCAGCACCGTTGATGGCTTCCACCGTAAGCCGTTTGCTCGTTGACCTGAATCGATCAGTCGGCCATCCGCATCTCCATTCCGAAGCGACCCGTAACGCGCCAGCCGAGACGCGGCAGCGGATATTGAAGCACTATTACCAGCCGTATCGCGCGCGAGCGGAGCACTTGGTCAGGCAGGCGATCGCGGACCACGGCCAGGTGATCCACCTCTCGTCCCACAGCTTTACTCCCGAACTGGACGGCAAGGTACGATATGCCGATATCGGCCTGCTTTATGACCCGGCCCGGCCGGGCGAGGTGGAGCTGTGCGCGCGTTGGAAGGTAGCCCTCAAGGCTTGCGCGCCCGATCTCAGCGTCCGTCGCAATTACCCTTATGAAGGTAAAGGGGATGGGCTAACCGCCTGGTTTCGTCGGCGGCTGCCACCCGATGCCTATGTGGGCATCGAGTTGGAGATCAACCAGGAGCACATTATCAGGGCAGGCCGATACTGGACTGAACTACGCAAAATGGTCGTCGAATCGTTGTGCGGGGCGCTTGAGAGCCGCTGTGCAGGAATTTCCACGTAGGCGATCCTACTCACAACAACCCAATCCGCCAGAGTCTGCATTAGGCTGCTCTGGCGGTCAACAGGAGCACTACTATGAAGATACACATAGGCTACGAACTGATTTACGACTGCCCGCAGCCGACCCCAATGATACTGACCTTGAGCGTACACTACTCGCGCATCTCCGACATCATCATTCCAGACCACCTGATCACCAACCCGTCCGTCCCGCTCACTGCCTATCGCGACAATTATGGTAACTGGTGCAGCCGTATTGTCGCCCCCAAGGGTCAGCTCAACTTGTCCACCAATGCGCTCATAAGGGATAGTGGCCAACCGGATTTGGTCGTCCCGCAAGCGAGACAAACGCCAGTGGAAGCTCTGCCGGACGAGACCCTGCTGTTCCTGTTGGGGAGCCGATATTGCGAGACCGATCACCTTTCCGAGACTGCCTGGCAACTGTTCGACAAGTCACCGACCGGATGGGCGCGCGTCCAGGCGATCTGTGACTACGTCCACCGGCATATAGCCTTTGGCTATGAACATGCGCGCCCCACCAAGACGGCCTGGGAGGCTTTCCAGGAGGGGACCGGAGTATGCCGTGATTACGCGCACCTCGCCATCGCTTTCTGTCGCTGCATGAACATTCCTGCACGCTACTGCACAGGCTACTTAGGCGACATTGGTATACCACCAAATAATAGCCCTATGGATTTTGCCGGTTGGTTTGAGGCCTACCTTGATGGTCATTGGTACACTTTCGACCCCCGCAATAATATGCCGCGCATCGGACGCGTGTTGATCGCCCGTGGCCGCGACGCCGCCGATGTCGCCATCAGCAGCACCTTTGGCCCCAATACTCTGGTGAGTTTCAAGGTTTGGACCGACGAGGTGAACGAGACGGGAACAGGTTGAAAGGCCGCAAAGTGGATTCGCGCTAAGTGTTAGCCGCCGCATCGGGCAGACGATCCCGCGTCCACGCTGCTGATTCGATCACCCCGGCTTGTGTATAGCTGCACCGATTGCGCGCTGTATACACCAGTGTATGGGAAACGTGCTGAATCTGGGAGATGATAATTAACTTGGAAGTTGAATATCTGCTAAGGGCCGGCAAGCAGACTTTCCCTGCAATCACTCTGGATGAGTGTTCCTCGCCGAAAACGGTTGATCAGCTAACTGTAAATTTATTAATTTCCAATGGCTGCTTTCATTGAAATAGTCTGTATTTCTTATGCGAGAGCTATAAAGGCCTTGAGTAATTCAGCTGTATTAGCCATGCCTGTATGGAGATGCTGCTCAATTTCTGCCATCGTGATTTCTCCGGCTGTTTTGCCGGCAGCCCAATTGGCAACCACGGAAATAGCGGCATAATCGATAGCGAGTTCTTTAGCCAGAGCGGCTTCCGGCATGCCTGTCATGCCCACCAAATCACAGCCGTCTCTTTCCATGCGTTTGATTTCTGCGGCAGTTTCCAGGCGTGGGCTTTGGGTGCGGCCATAGGTTCCTATCGGGCTGATTTTTATATTGGCTTTGACGGCGGCGGTAATTAATGCGGAAAAAAAAGGAGACGCTTCGGACGCTTCCCTTTTTTGCTTTTTTGTTTTATTCAACTAAACTCAACACATGCCTAGATTAAGCAGAACTGTATTTGCCGGTATAGTGCATCACATCACTCAGCGTGGAATCCGGCGACCCCCTTTTAGTGCCGTATTTGTCGCCTGATTTTCACCTATCCCTTATAAGTTTTCATTCTTGCCGCAGGGGCCATGAGGATGGTGTTTGTGCCTTTTGTATTGGCATCATTCATCGGTAGAGGCAGACGGTTTTTTCTGGTAGCGATATAACTGGCAGCAGGCGGCGCCAAGCTCGAATCCAAATTGCGCGAATATATGGACAGACTGGGCTGGGCAACCGTCGCGTTGCTTGTTATTGGTGTAGGGATGTAGAAGTTTTTGCACCAGGACTACGTATTGCTTGCAAAACTTCTGGTAACTACGCTTCGACAGGCTCTCAAGAAACAGCTTTTTTGTTTTTGTAAAATAAATGGGTTACAAAAAGATGAAAATACAAAAAATTGCCTCTACCGGTGGATACAAGAAAAACTTAGGACAAACCCTTCTTTTGGTTAAATAAACCATGACTGATCTCATCTTCAATTTTCTCCCCGGCTATTTCAGCGACTGGCTTGGAATACCAATCAGCACCAACCCCCGTGTCGTCATCAATGTGGTTGCCGTCTTGCTTCTTTTGTTTGTTCTGTTGTATTTGATTCCGGCGATTTGGGCGTGGTGGTTTTGTCTCCGTAAAGCCGTGCGAGACTTGAAAAAAGCCCGCCAGCAAAAGCCTAACGACGAGATCGTCACCAAGGATGATCTTCAGCAGGTGTTCAGGACTGCTTTCTTCACCAGCGTTTGGAACAGTTTCCGCGACACACTGCATGAGCAATACGACTATCAAGGCGGACAAAAGCGTTTGGTGCGCATTCGCTCCACCGTGCCCGCCGAAACTTTATTCAGCCCGCAATCGCTGGTGGATGCCCGGCTGAATGTCGAGTTTTTCAAGCATCTGCCGGGCATCTTAACTGGCATTGGTATCATCGGTACTTTCTATGGGCTGATTAACGGCATTCAACATTTCGATCCTTCGCTACTGGCTAAAGCGAAAACCGATCCCGCGCAAATGGACAAACTGTTTATCGGTCTGAAAGTCCTGTTTGATGAAGTCCAAGGCGCGTTCATTGCCTCGTTCTTTGCGATTGGCACGGCGATGTTGATTACCGTGTTGGAGAAAGTGCTACTCAATGTCTGCTACCGCAAGCTGGAGCAACTTTGCCAGATGCTGGATGCGCTGTATGAGGGCGGAGTGGGCGAGGACTATCTTGCCTCACTGGTCAAATCTTCTGCGGAAAACGCGACGCAAACGGCGCAACTCAAACAAAGCCTGGTGACGGAGCTTTCCGAACTGCTGCGGGACTTGAACGCGCAGCAGATAAAGCAATCGGAAGTGCTTGGAAACCTGCTTTCAGCGAAAATTCAGGAACATATCGACGCCAGCGAACATCATGGCGAACGGTTTCGCGCAGAACTGAAGGAAGGACTGGCTGATATTGGCAAGACCGTCGCCGGAGTCGCTGGTGGACAAGGCGAGACGGTGACGGGAATGTTGGAACACTTGATCCACACCTTCTCGGCCAATATCCAGAGTACGTTCGGTGACCAGATGAAAGGTCAGGCTGAAATGATGAATACGGCTGTCGCCTCAATGGCGGAGATACAAACCGGCTTCAAGATGCTGCTGCAAGACTTGCGCGAATCAGGCAAGTTAGAGCGCGAAGACTTGACGACCAAAGTCACCTCTTTAGTCGGGACGCTCGAAACACAACAGGGCAAGCTTGAAAGTCAGATGACCGCCTTCATTGAGGCCATCCAAGCCCAGGTTGGCGCGAGCCAGCAGGAAACCATGGCCCAAGTGAAGGAGAGCCTTCAAGAGATTCAAGGCTCCGTAGGCAAGATTCTTACCGACATGGAGAAGGAACGACGGGCTACCGTAGACACAGAGCGGGATCTTCATCGTCAATTTACCGACTCGTCAAACCAACTCGTGCTGGATATGGACAGCCACATCAGTAAGTTAGTTGAAGAAATTGGGAAAACGGTAGTCGCTCTCAACGAAAACGTCACGGCTCTGAACAATAACTCCATCGCCGCCATCAAGGGCATGGACGAAGGCGCTACGCGGATTTCACTGGCAGCAGATCATTTTGCCGAAGCCGGGAATGTAGTTAGCATAGTGATGCAACAGGCCGAGACAGTTTCATCTCAACTTTCCGGTAGCGCCGGTTCGTTGGCCCAAGCGTCCAAAGCCTTGGAGAGCCAATTAAGCCAATATGCAGTCACTCGGGATGCCCTTACAAGAATGGTCTCCGAAATGAACGTAATGCTAGAGCGGGCCAAACAGGAGGTGGGAGTGAACCAGCAAATCGTCGATGACATGCGCCGTATGGTGGCGAGCTTTGGCGTACTCAAAGACGATATGGATGAATTCGTGGATAACATTTCCAAATTGCTTGCCGAAACGATGACCAAGTTCAAGCAAGACATTGGAACGCATAACGCGGAATTCCACAAACATCACGCCGATACGCTCAACCAAGTCGCTTCAGCTTATCAGCCTTTAGCGGCATCTATTGGCGGCCTCACCGACATGATCGCTAAAACGAGGAAGAATTGATGCTCTCGCGTGGCATCCGCACCCCGCGAGCAAAGGAAGAAGGCGAAAAGCCGTTCTGGATTTCCTACGCCGACCTGATGACAGCGATGATGATGCTGTTCCTCATCGTGATGACTTTTTCCTTGGTCATTATCACCAATCCTGAGCCGGAACTGGATCATCTTAAAAAAATCCAGCAAATCTGTGATGACATCAAAGCGGCAGCTAAGGATGTCCAGGGTGTCACCGTCGATTGCATCAACAACCGCATCGACTTTGGCGTCCAAGCTCAATTTGGCAATAACGATTCCAAACTACCCGACAATGCCAAACAAAAACTGCGTGAATTTGTGCCCGTCTTGCTGGCTGTGGCCCGCAAAGACATGGGTAAACTGCTCAAGCGCGTGGTAGTGGAAGGTTATGCCTCGCCAACCGGTAGCTATTTACTCAATCTGCAATTGAGTATGCGCCGGGCCGAGACTGTACTGTGCAGCCTGTTTGAAGCACCAAAACCCTTCGAAATACCTTTGTCCATCGCAGATAAACAGTTGGTGCGTGATCTTTTTCTAGTGGGTGGCTACAGTTTCAATAACGGGCAGGGAAAGTCGGCAGCAGAAATGCGGCGGGTAGAATTCAAATTGGATTTTTTGGGCTTTGAAGAGCAAGCCCCTGCGACAAATCCTGGCGGTATGGATAATTTTGGTCAGTGCCTATAATCTGTTAGAGTGGCAACGGGGGTATAGCCAAAATTCTGGCTATGCTTAGCTTAAGTAAAATCTGTGGAGTATCAACATGACCGACAAAAACTACCTGGATCGAATCACTCTCAACCCGGAGCAATGTGGCGGACGGCCTTGTATATGCGGCACTCGGTTACGCGTCTGTGATATTCTTGAATTATTAGCGGCTGGCGCCTCTTTTGAAGAGGTCATGGAAGATTATCCTATTGAACAGGATGATATTTTAGCGGCTTTGCACTATGCCGCCCGGCAAACCGACCATGTTGTGTTGAAAGTGGCATGAAATTTCTTGTTGACAACCAACTAAATTCAAAGATTTTCTGCCCAAGTATGTCGAAATTTTGCGCACGGGCCAGAAAATTATTGAAATAAGATAAGCTAGACACGTTCTTATCCTTTGGTTTTTAGCGCCTACCAATAGCCAAACACAACATATTTGGGGATTATGCGATACTTAAACTGCTTTAACCAATTCATCAGGGAATATGAAAAAACCTACCCTTTGCCCCTATTGGAAAAGTCAATCCAACATATGGATGCGGTAAAAAAACTGATTGAGGAGAAGCTGAAAAATGCGGCCATGGGAGAGCCTAACCCGGAATTAGTGCAGCAGACCATCCGAAAGTTTTTTCGCTGGGCGGTAAAGCCTTCAACCGAAGATTTCAGTTGGCTGGAAGTCGCTTTATTGTGCCGTGGATTGTTAGTGGAGATTCCAGGCTACGGCTCGTTGATGGAATCCGAAAACGCCGTTAAGGTTTTGCTAAGGAAGTTTTCTCCCCAGTATGAAAGCGCGATGTTGAGCGCCTATCCTTGGCAAGGCTTGCTCAACGCCTATTTGAATGCTTCCCCTCGCCAAAATCCAATGCTTGAAGAAAACTGGCGGGAGTTACGGACGTTTTTGGAAAACACGCTGGATAAAGTCGCCAGTCAATCGAGTTTCAAACTGCGCTGGCTGGATGCGCTTATCTCCCATCGGATTGTGCTAGCGGAAAACGCGACGCAGAGTTTGGCGATAGGTGCCTTGCTGGGTCGAATGGAAAGAGTTGATCGTATCGCCTACGAGGTGAACATACCATCAACAAGCTGGTTTTGGCCCGAGTTGCTGATGTCTCAAGTTAAAGCTATCACCGCTTACCATGATGAGAAATTCAAACCGGCTATCGACCTGGTGCTGCCGCAATTACAAGAACGCAAGGAGTGTTTGGATGATGGACTGGCGCGGATACTCGACCGCTATGCGCAATGCGTCAATTTGGAGTCGCACCAAGAACTCAAATCCACGGTGGTTTCCCGCTGGAAAAGCCCTTCCCTGGAAACACAGAGCGGATGGGTACGGGTGTCTCCAGAAGCCAAGCGAATGGTGCAGCGCTGGCTGGTAGTCGAAGACCTGAAAGATTTTTTCCTAACCTTGAGGCGGGCATCGGACGACGATTCCCTGGACCGACGGCGATTTGAATTTTGGATGCAGTATCTGGATAAAATATCTTTCTCATTTCTCATTTTGGGGCCAGATACACGAGAGAACTTTCAGCAGTTACTGGCTGGTAAGCTTGGTCGCTATAGCGCTTTAACGGGAACTAACCGGGCAAATAATGCATTCTTGATAGAGATTGGAAAGCACTATATTGTCGAATTTGGCGGAGTGGGTAAAACGTGGGCCTATGACGAATCTAAAATACGGCCTTTGCTCAATTACAGAAGCGTTAATTATGACGAACTTCGCGCTCCTGATCGTAGCTTATTTCTGAGATATTCCGAGAGTGAGGAAGGTGGGCTTGCCCATCGCGGCGCTTGGGAAGGGAAATTTCATAGGGCTTTGGATTATCTTGGCATTACACCCGACACTATGCACTTTGATGATTTGTTGGTACGTTATCAAATCAAGAAAGAAAAAAGCCCTAGCGGTACGCTTTGGGTCAGACATTTTTATGAGGTTGGCACAGTTTCGGATTTTCTTCGCAAACAAGGATTCTTCTTTAAATCTAGGGCGGAAGGGTTTTATCTAAATCCTCGCAATATGGCGAGTTATTGATTTTATGTTCTTCAAGAAAAAACCAACCGAAAATAAACCTCTTCTGGAGTTTTCAATCGGGGGCGTGACATTCCCCAATTCTACCGCCCCAGAAGAACGTGCCGCCTATCTAGCCCAATTGGCCGAAATCGGTTTAGTCGCGCCTAAAGATAACGGCTATTTCCTCAGTTGGCCGGATTTTTACGAGTTGGTTGATGATCCCGAACACGCTGAAAGTTTAAGTCTGCTAGGGTTGCCGCCCAGGAACGAGGCCAGACCCGCGTTGTCTAGCGCTGGGGCGTTGACTGACACCGGCTTTCGGATCAACCTCGATGGCTGGCGCAATTCAAACGGGACACCTCTTCAAGCTGCAAGCCCGGTGCGGGGCGGTTTGCTTGAAATTGGAAAGAAGAAAACGCTGCTGCGCCAACCCGTTTGGGCTTTGGTGGACGCTGTGATTCGCTTTGCGTCCCTGCCGTCCAGTGCCCGAACCGTAGAGATGAACTATCAAAGCTGGGGGCGGATTCGCCGCTTAGCCCTTGTGGCAGGGGCGAACCTCGACGACTTTTTGACCAAGACCATTGTGCTGACGCCGGAAACCCTGAACCTGGAACTTGAACGCTTGGAAGATGCAACAATCCGGGTTACGCCTACATTTCAAGACGCCCCGGCGGACTGGCTGGAACGCTTCGACAGTTTGCCAACAATCCCCGATTATTACCACCTTTCACAACCCGGCGGCGGGTTGATACATGTTGCGATTGCCGAACCCGTCAAAAAAGTGCTGCGCGAGATCAAGCGGATGCCGGGACGAGTAGCGCGTGGCCCTAGGGCGCAGGCGTTTATCCGTAATCCTTACGCCGTGCTGGGTGAAGCCGCCGATTCGGTTATACCACCGGAAAGTTACGAGGCTTCGCTGCATAGCGCGGATATTGTGTTTTACACGTTTGAGCTTGACTTCAAGCAAGACGGCAAGGGTAATATCCTCTCCGTGTTTCTCGATTTAGAGGCTACCCGCGCCGGGGCCATCCCTGCTTATGAGCGCTGTGCGTTTAATTCGCCCGGTGCCTTGTCGCGGTTGATCGAGGAAATCCAGAGCCAGTTGGACGAGGGTTATCCCTGCTTCAACTGGGAAGGCTCTGAGGTGGAATTGCGCGGCGACGCCGGGGAAAAGCTGGCGCAATTGCGGACTTGGCATGAACGCTGGCTGCATCCTGTCCCGGCGATCACATACGAGGAAGTTTACGAGTTTCCCGATTATGCCCAGCGGGTGATCGAAATCGGCGAGCGCAAGCCATATTACTCGCCATTCATCTTCAAAACCGAACCAACAGAGCCTTGGTTGTCCACAAATACCTTGGTTGGCTTCGGCGAGTCCGCAGACAGTCCTATCACGCTAATCCGCACCCAAGCCGATTTGGATCAATTCGCCGCTGCCACGGCGCAGGCCAAGGCTGAGGGCAAGGAGGCGTTTGACTATCCGGGACTGGACAAGCCCATGCCTGTACGAGAGGCGGAAGCGATGATTCCATTGGTACAAGGGGTTATCAACGCCACCTGCGAAGGCAAACCGCCGCCTGACAAAGTGGAAAAGTCTTCGCAACTCCGAAGAGCGCCGCTCATCGAAACCAACATCGAAGCGGTCGGTTATGCGGCAGTCCAAAGCACGGCCCATTTAGCGTTCGACAAAAGCCGTGCAACTGACTTGTCTCTACCCGCTGCATTACGGGCCGACTTGAAAGCGCACCAACGCATTGGCGTCGCGTGGTTGCAGCATCTTTGGCGCAACAGTCCAGCAAACTGTTCCGGTTGCTTGATGGCCGACGACATGGGGCTGGGCAAAACGCTTCAACTGCTGGCCTTCATCGTCTGGTATTTGGAACAACCTAATCCCCTGCCGGTATTGATTGTCGCACCAGTCAGCCTGCTGGAAAACTGGCAAAACGAAATCAAGAAATTCTTCGTGCCCGGCTGCACCCGTGTCTTGACCTTATATGGCAAGTCATTGGCAGAGAAGAAAGTCGCTCAGTCGGTGATTGACAAACGCCTGCTTGAAGACGGACTGACGAAGTTCTTGATCGACGGTTGGCTAGGCAACGCCAATCTGGTATTGACGACTTACGAAACGATGCGCGATTTGTCCATTTCACTGGGCCAGCAAACATGGAGCATCATGGTCTGCGACGAGGCGCAGAAGATCAAAACGCCCGGCACGTTGGTCACAGATGCTGCAAAGGCGCAAAAAGCCGGTTTCAAGATCGCCTGCACCGGAACGCCGGTGGAAAACTCGTTGACGGATTTGTGGTGCTTGTTCGACTTTGTGCAGCCCGGCTTGTTGGGGCCGCTTAACCGGTTTGGCCTGAACTATCGCCGCCCCATTGAAAACGCCAGTGGCGACGCCGAACAGAGCCAGGCGTTGGAACAGCTGAAAGCCCTGATCGAGCCGCAATTGCTGCGCCGCACCAAGCGCGAAGTCGCCAAAGATTTGCCGATCAAATATGACGACAGTTATCCACATATCCAACAAAAAAATCGGATAGCGCTGAACGACTATCAGCGGCAGCTGTACCACGAAGTCATTGTAGATTACCAGTGTATGCGGCAGGCCGCAGAGAGGGCGACACAGCGTAGCAACCCCATTCTTGCCGTGCTGCATAGACTGCGCGCCATTTGTGCCGATCCTAAGCCGAATGGTTTACAGCCTGATACAAGCCTTTCGGTCGATGCCTATTGTAAACAATCGCCCAAGTTCAATTGGTTGATTGAACGGCTGGATGAGGTGTGTAGCAAAAAAGAAAAGGTTCTAATCTTTACCGAATATTTGGATTTGCAAAGAGCCTTGCGACACTACCTGAACCTACGCTATGGCTTTTTGCCAGACTGCATCAATGGTTCGATAAAAAACAGCAGTGAAGCCTCCGAAAGCCGACAAAAAATAATTGATAGATTTCAAGCAAGTAATGGCTTCAATGTGATGATCTTGTCGCCCAAAGCTGCTGGGTTCGGCCTCAATATTCAAGCAGCCAATCATGTGATTCACTATACCCGTCCGTGGAACCCGGCAGTGGAGGACCAAGCTACCGATCGTGCTTATCGCTTAGGCCAAACAAGGGACGTTCATGTGTATTACCCTACTGTTTGCGCCGACGAACTGCTGACGTTCGAGGCGAAACTGGATGATTTATTACGGCGAAAAAGGGAACTGGCGAGTGATATGCTGAACGGGACGCCGACGGTTAGCCAAGATGAACTGGCTGATTTGCTCGGTGAGGCAGGATATGCGGAATCCATCGAGGCAGAGGCGTGGATTACGGCAGAACATTTGCCTCGGATTGTCGGCAGGCCCTTCGAGGCGCTTTGCCGCGCATTGTGGAAATGCCAAGGATATAACTGCTTGTTAACGCCCGCAACAGGAGACGGAGGCGTTGATATTGTCGCCATCAAGGGTAAGTTTGGCTTGTTGATCCAGTGCAAGGCATCTGAAGCCCCAAGAGGATTGGGCTGGGATGCCATCAAAGAAATTGTGGCAGGCGCTGCTTCTTACGAACAGCAATTCCTGGATGTAAAATTCAGCAAGGTAGCGGTCACCAATCAATTTTTTAATGACAACTCGATCCGGCAAGCGGAGCTAAACGGTGTTAGTTTGATTGATAGCGGCATTTTGACTGAGTGGCTTTCGCTGTACCCTCAGTCACTTAAGTCTCTACGGTAGTAAGTAGCTCCCGAAAGGTTCCCAAGGCTTCCCTGAAACTGATATGACACGGCCAAACATGATGTCGGATACCGGCTTGGAGCATAAGCAGGCGAATTAGATTGTAGGCCAACAGGAACACGGAAATTTCTTTTCTGACCATCTCCGGGGTCTTGCACTGCAAGGGTTCCATAGCATGTCATCCATTCCGGGCGAGCGGGCTTTGGCAATTCGAACAGCCTGTCGTAATAATCGCCTCTTGGATGGATACTTTGCCCCCAGTCGAATTTGCGGTTGCCACAGGGCACAGCAGGTCGATACCGCGCCCGCGCAATTCGACCGCAGCTCAAAAACTTTCATATTCGACTCGCAAAATTGGAAACTTCAAGCCTTCCTTTTGATTTGACTCTTGCGGGTAAACCGCCTGATTGGCTGGGGTGTTTGCCATCGTTAAGGTACCGCCGTCGGCCAGCTCTACCGAACCAGTGCCTTTGGCTAGCGTTTTCTAATCGTTCTCCGATATACCTTATCAAGTTCCGTAGCATTTGGTGAATAGAAACACCATCATTGCACAATAGTATGATATTATCATACTAGATTAGATTTTCTTTGATTCACGGTTTAATTATGCCCATGCAACGCAAAACGATTACCCTGACCGACCAAATGGAAGACTGGGTTAAAGCCCAGGTTGAATCCGGCAAATACGGCAACGACAGTGAATATTTCCGGGATTTAGTCCGCCGTGACCAGGAAAGACAAGAGGCTGAAACCCGCCTTCGTTCCATGTTGGATGATGCTGAAGCCAGCGGACTAAGTGATCTGAGTCCGAAAGATATTTGGGATCATGCTGAAGCTTTAGTTTCTAAACAAAATGGCTAAATGCCGTTTATCCAAACGAGCGGAGAAAGATTTAAGCAATATTGCTATTTACACTATCCAACATTTCGGGATCAAACAAGCCCGGCTTTATCGGGATGGGCTATTCAAAACGTTTGATACGATTACCGAGTTTCCGTTAATTGGCAGCGAACAGAGCCATATAAAACCAAAAGTGCGACGGTTTGTATATGAGTCGCACACCATCTACTATCGGGTCAATAGTAACGATATTGTGATTTTACGGATACTTGGCCCAGGCGAAGATCCTTTGCGGCATTTAACTTAGATAAACATTCTTTTAACAACTTTCTGGATAGTACTTATATACCCTATTGGTTATGTTTATTTTTGCTATCGCAACAAGCCAATGATTGAGCTTCTCCATAGCGGTCACTGGGAAAAATGATTTTTTCTCAATTTCGAAGAGTAAAGTCCGACCCCTTTGAGACATTCGGATATGGATTTAAGCTTCCCGATACCGGTCATTGGTAAAGTAGCACTACCGACCTAAGCGACCTTTGGCCATACACTTTGAATGTCAGGTTCTTTTCACAAAGCTGACAAACAATTCTATTTAGTTTCTGATAGGTTTTTTGATATTCTGTTCGGTCACTCGCTGAGCAATGAACTTGCCGTAGAGTTCGATCAATTAATTTAAGCTCGCGGCTATATGAGCTAATTGTTTAGCTTAGCGTACGTTATCGTCTCGTTGGATTTCAAACCCCGTTTATTATTTGCGCACCGGATATTCAGACCCCATCAATTCGAACATGCAGCAATTTGGCAGAGTTCACAAACACCAGAACATCCGGTCCCAGATGTAACAAGGCGGCTTCGATAGGACCAATCCAGCCCATTAGGGCCGCCGTGATACCCAACACATGGACTACACCAACGCCCACAAATAAATTCTCTTGAATCGTGCGATAAGCGCGTCGGGCAATGGCACGAGCACTGACGATTTTAGCTAAGTCATCCGTCATCAGCACGATATCGGCTGCTTCCAGTGCGGCCTGGGTGCCGCCACCGCCCATCGCAATGCCTACATCCGCTCGTGCCAGTGCTGGCGCATCGTTGATGCCGTCACCGATCATTGCTACGTGATACCCTTGCTTTTTTAACGCTTCGATTGCTGTGACTTTGTCTTCCGGCAGCAAGTCAGCGCGCACCTCATCCACACCCAGTTCCGCTGCCACCGCACGCGCGGTGGCCTCATTGTCACCGGTCAACATCACGATGCGCTTGACGCCACTGCCTTTCAATTTCTCTAGCGCTTCGCGCGCGCCCGGTCGTAACACATCAGCGATAAAGATAACCCCTGCAAAGTGTCCATCAACGGCCACATGAACCGGTGTTTGTCCGCCGTCTTCAATTGCCATGGCAAGCGTTACACCGTTTTCACGCAGCAACGCCGCATTGCCGACCAGCACGGCGTGCCCTGAGACGGTTGCTACAATGCCTCGACCTTGCACCTGCTCATATTGGTCCGGTTCCGGAACGGTGATCTGTTTAAGCGTTGCGTAATCCACAACGGCTTTGGCCAACGGATGCGCTGAACGGCGGTCGGCGGCGGCAGCCAAACCCAACAATTCCATTTCAGAAAAGCGTGCGGCGCGTGCCTCCACGCGAACGACTTCAGACTTATTTGCGGTCAGTGTACCGGTTTTGTCGAAGACCATCACATCCGCTTTGGCCAGCGACTCCAGATACAGGCCGCCCTTGACTAAAATACCGCTTCGGGCAGCACGTGCAATGGCGGCGATCATCACCAATGGCGTCGCCAGTCCCAGTTCGGCAGGCGAGGTAAAAATCAGCAACGTGACGATGGTGCGCACGTCGCCCGTGACCATATAAACCATGATGAGAAATACAAAAACAACGGGGATCAGCCACGACGCAACCTGGTCGGCAAGTTTTTGCACGGGTGCGCGCTGTGCTTCAGCGTTTTCAACCAGTCCGATGATGCGGGCAAAGGTGGTGTCGCTACCGACTTTTTCGGTCTGAATATCGAGTGCGCCCGATGCGACGATGGTGCCGGCAAAAACGCTTGCCCCGATACTCTTGTCCTTGGGAAGGCTTTCGCCGGTGATGGGCGCTTCGTTGATCGATGCCGCGCCGCCCACGATGCAGCCATCCACCGGAATTTTTTCACCGGCACGTACCAGCACGACATCGCCGGCTCGCAATTGCTCGATCGGAACCACGCGTTCACCGTCCGCATCACGCATCAGCGCAACTTGCGGCACCGAGCCGATCAGTGTCTTGATGGAAGCCCGTGCGCGATCCATATTCAAGTCGGCGATGAACTCCGCAATGAGAATAATCACCATCAGCACGGCGCCGGCGACCGTTTCTCCTCCAAACATTGCGATCAAGGTGGCCACGGTAACAAAAATCTCGGTGCCGATTTTGCGTTCGCATATCAGGTCGGTCACGCCGGTTTTTACCAGTGGATATAAACCAATAGCGACAGCCAGCCACAGGATTTGGAGTGGTATCCATTGCCGCCAAAACAGCAGCGCCATCAAGCCGGTAAGCAAAATACGTACGACTTCGATCCTGCGCGCACGCGTCATCAGCACCCGCTGGCTCGATGCACTCGCTTGTTTGGTTGCCGCGACAGCTTTTTGGCCTTGGTCAGCAGGTACGGTTATCGACGTGTGATTGTGCCGATGATGCGCATCCGGGAAATGCTGATGGGCGTGTTCCAATGGGATATGTTCGTGTTGGTGACTGTGTGTTGTGTTTGGATCAATCGGCTCGTCATGTTCGTGCGGATGGTGCTCATCGTGCAGGTGTTCGTGGTCATGAACCAGCCGCTCATGAATGTGATAGTGGCTATGCCTTTCGGTCAGGTGGAGCCAAACGCCCAAAGCCATCAGCTCTCCAGCGATTAATAAACGGTCGGTGAGCGGTTCGCCTAAGAATTGGATCGAGAACAGCGCACCAAAAAACGGTGCCACAGAGAAATAAGCACCGGTTCGAGCAGTGCCAAGATGACGCAATCCCACTACGAACAGGCTTAGGCTCACGCCGTAGGACAGCCAACCAACCAGCATGGCAGCAGCAAGTTCAGGCAGCGGTGGCAAGGCCGTCGTTCCCAGTAGAAATGCCAGAACGAGATTTATACTGCCGGCTACGAGACCCTTGATCGAGGCGATCCAACTGGCATCGGCCAGTGACACTTTGCGGGTCAGATTGTTGTCGATACTCCACGCCAGGCAGGCACCTAGCACGGCCAATGCAGGCCAGAATCCCGAGAATTCAATCTCTCCCGGCCAATTCTGCATAACAGCGCCGGCGACGATCACAATCATGCCGAAAGCGATGCGCCGATCGAAATTCTCCCGAAAGACGAACCAGGCCAATAGCGAGGTGACTACGCCCTCGGCATTGAGCAGTAGCGAAACTCCCGAAGCGGGCATCTTCGTTAATCCAAACATCAACAGCACTGGACCGATGACACCGCCCGCCAGAATCGCCCCCAGCAACCAAGGCCATTCACCCGCTGCCAGTTTCGCGCGAGGCGAACGGCGAACGATTCGGTATAATGAAAGTCCCAGTCCTGAACCAAGGTACAGCAAGGCTGCCAATAGCCAAGGACTGATCTCGGAGAACAGCCATTTCGCGAGCGGTGTGCCCGCGCCGAACAACATGGCCGCTGTCAGTGCAGCCATGATACCTGGTTGACGCCAAGTACCCTTATGTTTCATTTCAATACCTGTTTTCTTGATTATTCATCGTCACTCACTGCCAAATGGCCAAAACCAGCCGTTCAAAATTAATACTCGACTGTAAGTACCCCCAAACAAGAATCTAATTATTTTCAGGGTATAACGCCTACTGCCTGGTTATAAAGTGCTTTATCTCGCTGTAACATCACTGCACGTTCCTTAGCATTGAGAATGGCTTGTTGTGTTTGTGACTGGATTTTTAATAAATCCATCAGATCGATTTCACCCACTGAAAAAGCCAGCTGTGTCATTTTTAACAATTCTTCAGAAACCGTTTTCTGTTCATTGGCAGTTGCCAATTCGACTCGATTAACCTCCAAATTATGTTCAGCTTCGTGGTATGCCTGCTCCAAAATACGAGAAAGTTGTTCACGATCTGCAATCAGTCTATTTAACTCAACATTTATCAAAGCAATCTGGGGAGCTATATGTGCTTTGCCGACAAACGGAATGCTAACGCCGACATTGAAAAATTCCGCCTTATTACTGCGCTGATCAATGCCTTCATCACTTAATAGCCCAGCGATGACATGGGTTTGACCTGAACCTATGGATTTAATGGCATTAAGTTCAGCTTGTTTACGCTCAATCTGACCATTTATAGCGACCAGGGTTGGATGGTTTTGCCCGATTTCCTTTAATGCCGCTAGCTTTTCTTCATAACTACCAGGCACTTTAGTCGTTTGGGTAATGGAGGAATAACGTTTGCGAGCGTGCATTAATTCAGCTTCCGTCATTGTGAATACTGAACGTTTTTGCAAAAGCTCGGTTTGTGTCATTAATGCATTAGAGGGAGGCAGATCACCTACTTCAACGAAACGCTTGATGGTTGCCAGTAATTTTTCATACGTGTCCAGATCCACTTGCGCCTGCTCATAGCGAATTTTTGCCAGAGCCATATCCCACAAAGCGCCTCTAACCAATCCTGCTACACGTAATTTGATTGCTACCGCCTGTGATTCAGCACTGGTTTCTGCCTGATTGGCCAGTTTGTGTTCCGCGTCACGTTGCCCAAAATTCCATAGCGGTACCTGCACACTTCCGGTAGCATAATTCAGCCTGAAAGTGGATATAGACTGATAGCCGATGGATGCTTGTAAAGCACCCGCTGTCCAACTTTTGCTGCGTTCCGCGATGGCCGCGGCCTCTTCATCCAGTGAATTAAGCCAGGCAGTGTCCGGATATTTTTGCATGGTTAAATCAATGAGTTTGGGCAAAGTTAACCTTGCATCAATGACAATGGGGTCCAGATGATCAACAGCCTGTGGCGATCTTTTCGTTCCGAAGCGGGGACTGGGGCTTGGGAATGAGCCGGACTGGATACAAGCAGCAAGATTGCGAGCAAAAAAACAGCCTGCTGCCCATGCAGGAGCCTGGGCACTCGTTTCCTGAAACAGTTCAAGGAAAACATAAGGTAAACTCAATGCGGTTTTATGGCCGCGCTATAGATAAACGATAAGAAAAACACTATTACATTAAACCTAAAATCCGATAGGAACCTTTAGTGTTCAGGATGATAGTCACTGGCTCTCGGGTTTTGTTTTCCCAATACCAGCCGTGAGGACCTTCGAAGGGGGCCGTCAAAGTACCGTTGGATTGATTATCGGTACTTTCCTTAAAGCTTTTGAAGTAGCCGGTTTTATCACCCTTGGGTTCACCATGAAAATCAAAATAGAGTTTGGCTCCGTCAGTAGCCCATGAATACTCCAGCGCTGCGCCTTTCAGTAGATGGAATTTATATTCCAGGCCTTTGCCGGCAGGCACCCTTATTTTGACCGAATCTTGCCACTGAGGTTGTGGTTGCTTTTGAGTAGTCCCAGTCGAGCCTGAGGCCTGGTTAGAGGCTTGCGGCGGCAGAACCGGACAAGTGATGGCGAGCGGTTGACTCGTAGCTTTGGTTTGCGCCGACAAGGCGGTTAAGCCCATCATTTTCCCCAATCCGGTAGGGTCAATACCGTATTCTGCAGGCAGTACCGCCGATATTAAAATAAGGGTAGCCAAAAGCGTTGCAAAAATACTGGCGATGATCAAAGATTTGAGTGATGGAACGGGGGGATTGATGTCATTCATGAGTTTATGCGTTAATTAAATAGCCGGTTATCTGGTAGCCGAACAGAATCAGGCCGCCCGTCATTAACAGCGTATTGGTGGCCGTCGAAAAGGAATAATAACTCTTGTACCTGCGCCAAAAATCGAGCGCAATCAAGATAAACAATAAGGCAACAAACTGGCCTATTTCCACCCCGACATTGAAAGCCAATAAATTTTTCCATAACTCCGCTTGCGGCAGTGAAAAGTCCTGCAATTTGGTGGCGAGTCCAAAGCCGTGAAACAAGCCAAAAACCATCACCGCGATTTTTGTATTCGGCTGAAAACCGAACAAGCGACGAAAACCGCCCAGGTTATCGAAGCCTTTGTAGACAATGGAAAGTCCAATAATGGCATCGATCAGATAAGGATTAACTGTCATGTTGTTCAAGACGCCGAACAATAGCGTCAAGCTATGCCCCAAGGTAAACAAGCTGACATAAACCAGCACATCCCGGGTGCGGAACAGAAAGAAAATCACGCCAATCAGAAAAAGCAGGTGATCGTACCCCGTCACCATGTGCTTGGCGCCGATATAAAGAAAAGGCCCAATGGCGATGCCCTGATTAGCCAAAAAAAAACGTTCGGTATTCGCGTCAACGCCATGAGCCAAGACACTGGGGCTCAGGAGACATAAAAGGAACGGCAAGCCAATCAGCCAGGCGAGTCGTTGTATTGCTGGTATCATAGTTAAAAAATCCTGTTTCCAGTTATTGAATACTATCGACTTGATGGCTATAACTTAATGCTAAAGCGCGTCAATAATTTGATCATGGTGTGTCGCCTTTGTTGATGTTGAGCGCATTCCGCATTGAACCAAAGCGTAAATACAAAGCGGGGATCACCAGCATGTTAAGGGCTGTCGAGGTCAATAAACCGAACAGAATAACGATGGCCATCGGTGCCTGAATTTCACTGCCGGGTTCTCCGCCGCTTAGCGCTAAAGGAACCAGTGCAATCCCCGTCGCCAAGGCCGTCATCAGGATGGGTGACAAAAGTTCGAGAGCACCTTGTTTAACGGCACTGTATAAATCACTGACACCCCCATTTTCAACCAGATGGTGAATGTGACTGATCATCATGACACCGTTACGGGTCGCGATACCAAACAGGGTAATAAAACCGATAATGGATGCCACGGATAATATGCCGCCGGAAATATAAATTCCGATCACGCCGCCGATAAGCGCCAGAGGCAAATTCAGCATCACCAATAAGGCATCACCCGCTGAATGAAAGGCGACAAAAAGCAGTAAAAAAATACCCATAATGACGATAAAGCCAATAATGAATAAGGTTCTGGCGGCTTGTTCCGCGCTTTCAAACTGCCCGCCATATTCAACATGATAGCCACTGGGAAGGCTGACGTTTTGGTTGATTCCCGCGCGGATATCATTGACCACACCGGCAAGGTCGCGTTCGGCAACATTAGCCATGACCACAATTTTGCGTTGTGCATTTTCACGACTAATGGTGTTTGGGCCTCGCGTTTTACGAATATCTGCTAAGGCATGTAAAGGCAATTGCGCACCGGAAGCGGTCATGATGAGCGTGGAACGAATGGTGTCTAAATTCTCCAAAGCACCGGTGCCGTAGCGGACGACCAAATCAAAACTCCCGATGTTTTCCATAATGCTCGATACGGCTCGACCGGCAAAAGCAGTTTCAATCGCTTCCGATACAGTGTCGATACTCAGCCCATAACGGGCAATCGCTTTTCTATCGAACTTGATATCCAGGAACGGCAAATCGGCGGGATTATCGATCGATACGTCTACAGCGCCTCGCACTTGGGTGGTGAGGGTTTTAATTTGATTGGCCAAACGCCGTAATTCGAATAAGTCCTGGCCGAATATCTTGATGGCAATATTGGCCCGCGTGCCTGACAACATGTGATCGATACGATGGGAAATGGGCTGTCCAATGACAATCGCCATACCGGGTACGGCCGTCAAAGAAGTTCTCAAGGCGGACAGGAATTCGTCCTTACTGCGTTCTTGCATTTTTAAACTCACATCGATTTCCGAAGCAAATACCTGTTGCGCATGCGGGTCTAATTCCGCACGCCCCGTGCGTCTGGCTGTCGAGACGGCTTCCGGTTGTTGCAAAATAATTTCTTCCACACGCTGCGCCAGTTGGTCCGATTGCTGCAAAGAAGTTCCCGGTAAGGTGATGGCGCTGATGGTTAAGCTGCCTTCATTAAACTCAGGTAAAAAAGCACGCCCTGAGAACCCCAGCGCAATCAAAGCCACGGTTAGGCCTGCCACCGAAAGTACACTGATGATTTTCCAGTGCTGTAAAGTCCCCTCCAGTAAAGGCAGATACCGTTGCTTTAACCAAATCACCAAACGGCTTTCTTTATCCTCGCGAATAACGTGAGAAGCCGGCAGCAAGAAGCTACAATGCGCTGGCGTTACGGTTACCGCGACCACCAACGATGTTGCAATGGCTATGATATAGGCGAACCCTAACGGTTGTAATAACCGTCCTTCGACACCACTGAGAAAAAACAACGGCAAAAAAACCAGCATGATAATTAAGGTGGCAAAAACGATGGACCCCAGAATTTCATGACAGGCGTTGAACACCAGGGTATTAACCGGGGTACGCATTGGTTCCGGTAGGCGCATATTTTCCCGCATGCGCCTGACTGAATTTTCGACGACAATGATGGCATCATCCACCAAAGCGCCCAAGGCGATAGCCAACCCGCCCAAAGTCATGGTATTAATGGTTGCTCCCATGGCCTTCATCGCCAGGATGGCCGCGATCATCGACAGTGGAATGGCCAGCAGGGTGATTAACGTCGCTCGTCCGCTCATCAGGAACACATAAAGTATAAGAACCACCAGAATCGCCCCGTCTCGCAGCGCATCCAGCAAGTTGCCGACCGAGACCGCGATAAAATCAGCTTGTCTGAATATATTGGCATCCAATACCATGCCTTTCGATAAAGAGCTTTGAATATTCGCTAATACATCGTCCAGCCGTTGGGTTAATTCCAGGGTATTCACCCCCGGTTGTTTGAGTACACCCAAGATAACCGCAGGTTTGCCGTTGTGCGACCCGGTGCCGCGTTTAAGCGCCGCGCCTATCTTAATGTCCGCAATATGCCGAACGAGCACAGGCTGACCGTTTCGTTGTGCCACGACAATTTCATTAATATCGTCCAGGTGTTGAATTCTACCGATACCCTGAATTAAATACTCTTGACCTGAAACCGTGTAAAAGCCCGCAGAGGCATTCCTGTTACTGTCCCGAACAGCATTAACAACGTCAGTTAAAGTAAGGCTGTAAGCGGCTAAACGTTCTGGTTTAACCTGAACCTGGTACTGTTTGGTATCACCCCCAATAGGGATAACTTCAGCAACACCCGGTGTTGCCAGAAGCCGCCGTCTAACTACCCAGTCCGCTGTGGTTTTAAGTGTTAAGCTATCATGTTGGTCCGACTCTAAAGCAATAAATAATATCTCTCCCATCACAGAGGCAATGGGGGCCAGCACGGGGTTTGCAATAGTGGGAGGAAGACTGCTGCGAGCCAGTTGCAATTTTTCGGCGACAATCTGACGCGCTTGATATATATCGGTGTTCCAATCGAATTCAACAATGATGACCGCCAATCCCACATCGGAATTGGAACGCACACGGCGCACCCCGGCCGCTCCATTCAACGCGGTTTCAATAGGAAAGGTAATCAGTCGCTCGACTTTGCCGGGCGCCATGCCGTGTGCTTCGCTGATGACAGTAACGGTGGGTGCCGTTAAATCCGGCAAGACATCCACCGGCATACGTTGGGTTTCGTAAATACCCCACAGCAGCAGCAAAGCAGAACCTACCAGAACAAACAGACGATTTTTTAACGACCAGGCAATGGTGTGTGCAATCATTATCTGCAACCCCTAATGCGCATGGCCATGAGCACCTAACTGTGCAGGCGATGAGGAAGCCAGAAAAACCAGATAGGCGCCTTTCGTCACCACGCGCTCGCCTTCATTCAAGCCGCTGATCACCTGAGCGTAACCGCGATCTCTAAGGCCTAGCCGTAACACCCGGCGCTGAAACGACTCACCTCCCGATTGAACAAAAACCACATCCTGACCGTTATCGTCGATAAGCGCTGTTTCCGGCACGGCAATAGACTGTATTTTCTCATCAGTATAGATCTTTGCCTGTATCAATGAGCCAACGGATAATTTCCGCTGCGGATTTTCAAACTCAACAACCAGCGGCACCGTACGCGTGACGGGATCAATCACTTGACCATACGCAATCAGTTTGCCGTTTTCACCTAACTGAATTTGGAATTCATTGTCGAAGCCGTCAACCTTAAAACTGGCCCGCTCAGGTGTTTTCAGTTGCGCAATATCCGCTTCGGCAATACGTGCATCCAGCCATAATAACTCTAGGTCGATGATATAAAATAGTTTGGCACCTTCTTCAACATAACTGCCCGAAGCAATAGCCACCTGGGCCAGGGTGCCGCTGATCGGTGCGTAAATCTTAATCCCTGAAGTGCTGCCAATGGATTGCTCACGCGTTTGTTTTAAGCGTTTTTCAGCGGCATTTAACTCAGCGCTGGCGACTTGGGCTTTACTTTGTGCCTCAATGAGTCGGCGCTTGGCAATGACGTTGGCTTGAAAGAGCAGTTCCGCACGATTTTTTTTAGTGCGCGCCAGTTGGTCTGCTGCGCGTGCTTTTTGAGCATCAAGTTCCAATAGCGCCATATCGCTGGTTCCACTGAGGCGTGCGGCTAATGAAGCTAATACCTGTCCTTGTTCTACTGGCATACCCACTTTCGGCAACGCCCCGGCCGAAGTCAGTAAGTGCCCGCTGGTAGGAGCGCCGACATAGGCTTCATGTCCTGCAGAGGCTTTTATGGTGCCGAACGCCCGCACAGACTTTTGCAATTCATGACGGCCAATGACTTCGGTGGCAAAATCGACCTTCCATTGTTGTTCTTTAAGAAAGGGTATATCTGCACCGTGATCCTTTTCATCGCCTGACGCGGCAAGGGCTGCGGCAAGATTCGGATAAACCGGAACTTCGCCTAATTCGTGGCGAACCGTTAACGTTTTTGATGTCAATTCAACGGCTAACTGCCGTTTTCCGGCATATTTAGGTTCTGCTTTAGCAACAAAGATGCCCGGCACAGACGGTGAATCGGTTGAGAACCGTTCTGTGGGTTGATCTTGACTGGTCAAAATAACCGTGACTGTACCTTCCGCTATAGGCTGGAAGTCACTGAATGTAGAAAAATGAGCGGCAAACATTGATGCCTGTCCCACCGTTAAGGCTGAGAATTCGACAAACAATTCAGTTTTATCGCTGTAATCAGTAAAAACATATGCTTTAGGCTTTTGTTTTTGATCGCCGGCTCCCGTGGTCTGATCCGAACAAGCCATTAATAGAGCCAGTGTAAAAAAAACGATGCTTTTTAGTAAATAATTCATTGGGTAATTCCAGCAGTTAATCGATCCAGCGTTGAACACTTGCTTGTCGGAACACCTTTTATCCGGAGTGCTTTGGTCAAGTTTGCGAATGCACCGGTATAACAAGGCATCGATGCCAGGAATAAAGCATTCAAAGTACAAAACCGACTGACAGTCGGTATTTTATGCAGCCGTTTTTTAAATCGAGCCATCTTATTTACAAGTTGTGGAGGTTAAAGTAAATGATGCAGCGGCATGGCTAACGCCAGTACGCCGCTAAAAAAGACGATAAAAAGGAGCGATGAAAAAAATACGGCGTAACGATTCACCGGCTTGGGTTGTTCCAGTAACTGTTGAATTCTGATGTCAATATGACTGCCATTGAAAGCAATAACACCTATGTCCTGCTCCGGGAGCGGCGTGTTCAGTTTGCGCGCTATGTTAATAATGGTTTCGGCCACAAAAAGCCGATCCTCTACTTTTTGTACCGCAGCGATATCACAAATTTGTTCATGCGCCAATTCCAAATCACCCAGCAACTGTTGTCGCGTAGAGGGGAAATGAAACAAGGCCGCCAGACTCAAAAATAATCGCCGTAAAACATCGCGCCGTTGACAATGCGCCTGCTCATGCGCAAGCACAACGTCTAATTGTTTCGCCGATAATTGCTCCATGAGCCGTGAAGAAATAAAAGCGTATGGCGCAAACAATCCGGAAGAGAAAACAAAAAAATGATCACTGGCAATACGAAAAACACCGCGCTGCCGGTCCGGTTGACCGATAAGCCGGAGCGTAGCTTGGAAGTGCCAATGTTTGATCAATAGATTAATACCTTTGTAGGCACTAAACAGCATGACCGACGTTATTACGCTGATGCCGGCCACCCAAATCGCAGCAGAAAAATGGACAATAGGATCGAACCAACATAAATGCGCTATACCATTCGTATGGGTGGCGCAATGTTCGGTTGCTATGTCATGGCTATCCATCCAGGAAGGCAGTAACCCGAAAAAAGCTAACAAGAGTCCAATAAAAGCGGGACTGAGCAGCCATAGTGTCAGAATATTAGATCTGATTTGGCAAGGTAACCGAGTCAGAGCATTTCTGACCTTAGGATATAAAAGCGCCGACAACAATGCTGCCAAACCCGCAAAAAAGAGCAATGCCAATAGCCCCGACTGGATTAAATGGAGGGTCATGACAACAGTTCATTATCGCGATTTGAGCGATATTCATTAATCAACTGTTCAAGTCTATCAAGATGAGCTTCATCGGTACGGGCCGCAATATCAACGAAAGCGGCCAGCATTCCATCTGAATTGTTTTTTGATAGGGTTTTGACGACATCATTAATCATGCGGCCCATGAGTTCATCGCGATTTACTACCGCCTGATAAACATAAGCATGGCTGATTTTTTGACGATCTAAAAGCTTTTTCTTGAATAAGCGTTCGAGTGTTGATTGGATGGTATTGTGAGAAATGCCGCGCGTTTTTCCTAATGCGCTATAAACACCTTTGGCATCAAATTCTCCGTGTGACCACAGATGCTCAAGAACTGCCATTTCCAGCTCGCCTAGATAAGGACGCTTTAAACTCTGCATAAAACCAATTCGCAAGTAACTTAAAATATAAACAATGATCGATTCTAAGTATCTTTAAACCGACTGTCAATCGGTGTTTTTTTCATTCCCAGTGTTGGTTAAGGAAGAGCTGAATAAATCCATAATTTCGTCTGCAAACGGCCATTATGACAAGTGTCTTTTTATGCACAGTAATTTGTTGGTGAATGGCTGTTAGTCGGTAGCGCGGGGCTTGAGCACAGTACCTCGATTGGAAAGCTGGACATAATTTTTATAGTCGTCTG
>JAQTMV010000016.1 GCA_028714175.1 Methylococcales bacterium | reverse complement strand
CTGCCGCGCACTTGTCGGAACGCGCGCGTGTAGTCAGGTGTGCCTAACTGTGGCGGCGGATCGAGTTCATGCCGAACGGTGACAGCAAAACACTTGGATCTGGCGCCGTAGAACGGAGCGTGATAACCCTGATCGGGATTATCAGGGTCGGGGCGATGGGCGCCACGCGCCATCGACGCCGCGTGGCCATCGTCACTTGCGTTGGGATCATCCTTTCGATCATCCAGCATTTTTTGAGCAACCAACAGACCAAAAGCATGGCCCTCATTCAGCCCAGGACCCTGTAGTCCCGTTTGCGCGTGTTTAAGGTCAAAGAACGGCTTTTGACTTGGGAATAACTTTGATAACGTGGCATGTGCTGCCGCCGCTACCGCCGCGTCGACCGAGGCCCCCGCCGCAGGCGCGGGCAAGCCAGTTAGATAGGGAGGAAGGTTAGGCGGGTTGCCGGATACCCCGGCGAAAACATCGTACATGGCCAGATGCACGATTGCTAAAGCGCGTGAGCTCAGCGTGGGGCCAGTTTGTTCGTTCTTGCCATTCGTGTGGCTTACACGATTGGCTTCGAGCGAAACCTCGTTCCAATACAGAATCGCGTCCATCTCTTTCTCCTTTTGTCTTTCACAGGTTTAACTACATTATTCCTTCTCTCGCTCGATTTCACGCATCACCGTTTCCAGCACCTGATCGTCACGGATGATCACCCGAAGCCGATCATAAAACGTGGGTCGCGTGACGAAGGGCTGCCCTGGTGATGGTTTCCGGCAATACTCCTCCAGACATCGCCGCAGCTCATCCACGCTGATTTCCGCCTTCCGCAACGCCTCTTGAATACTCTTCTGGCGAAGCAGGCAGTTGATGAGGCGGCAGAAGCGATCGCCGCGAGCGTTCGGATCGTCTTTGGACGAGGGCGGGGGATTATCACCACCTTTCCATACGGCGGCGGTCAAGGTTTGCTCCCGCGTGAATGGGCGGCCCCGCAGCGTGCGACCCTCGGCAACGATGCGGAAACGGTAAACACCCGCGAAGAGAGTAGATGTCATCGCTTCGAAAACGCCCGGCTCCACCTCCGCCATCGCGAGCGTCGCTCCGGTATTATCGGGCCGCGTCAGGTCGGCGCGGCAGGTTGCGCGCGCAGCGACCGGTACACCGTATTCGGTCAACACTGCCCTTACGGTTATTGTTGCCCCTGGCTCGTTGCTCGTCTGCGCGAGCCTGGCTCTCATGCGTAGATTCGAGTAGGCGTGCATATTGAAGCTGTAACGGATACCATGCGCCGCAGCCGTCGCATACAGTGTCGGATTATTGTCGAGCGACGCCAGGTATCGCTTGTAGATTTTTTCATCGATTTGAAATCTGGCGTACCAGCGCCCGGCGTGCGCGTTGTTCGTACCGAGCGGAATCGGCAGACCGACGCGGTACAACGACACCTGACCATTTACCTCGAACGAGGCCACAGGATGGGCTCCGGCGACGGCGGGATCGATGATGTCGCCAGTGGGCGTTTCCAGCACGTAGCGGATGGCATAGGGTACCGGCGCGAGTATGATTGCCTTCGCCGTGAAGTCCGCCTCGTTCAGCCAGAAGGGGATACGGTGTTCTTGTCCGGGGCCGATGAAGCCTTCCGAGTCGAGCACGATCTCGTTATTCGTCACCCCGGCGAAGATCTGCTGGTAGTACTTCGCGAGGCGGTAGGTGGCGTCCGGCGTCAGGTCACCCGTCATTTGCATGTAGCCGTTGTTGCCGTTGCACAAAGCCTGGAGTGCACTGGCATTCAGGACTTCAGCACGCCCGAGCCCGATGGCGAAGACGCGCCCATTGAGCGAGGTGATGAGGTCGGCGACGTCGGCGATATAGCGGCGCGTGTGCGGTCCGTGATTCTCTTCACCGTCGGTGAGCACTACCATCGCCTTCACGTCGTAGCCAGTGACGGGATCGAGGATGCCGTGGGCGAAGGCGACCCCCTCACCGATCGAGATCCAATGAATGCCCATGTGGAAGAATGTCGCATGCTCGTTGGCGAGTTGGTCGACGACGCCGGTGGACTTCAGATGGTAGAGCGCCTGCACGAAGCGGTTGCGTTCAACGTCCGCAAGGTCACGGTAGTTTTTTCGGCAGCTCATATCACTTCCCTCCCTTTTCGGACTCGCGTTCGCACCGGATCTTGTCGCCCTTACGCCGGTAGTTGATGAACCTCTGCGCGAGCTTCATGATTTTGTCGGTCCAGTCGTAGGCGTATTCGTGCAGAAAGTACAGCCCGTTCGGCAGTTGACCATAGGGGACCGGTACATTGTCTATGAGCAATTCAAGCTTGCCTTCACGCTCGCGAAGTTCGATGGGATGCCCTTCGTATTCCTGGCATTCTGGTTTCATATGGAAGTTCCTCCTGGCTAGTGAATGTTTCGAATCTCGATGAATGGGAAGCCCCCGTGTTGCCGATCAGCAGCAGAGCAAAGCCAGTCGCTGGATCCGCACTTTCTTCTCGCGCGTAAACGTGAACCAGACAGTGACACTGAAGCCAAAGCGGCAAGCCTTGCAAACGACCTCTTCAGTTCCTTTCTCACACGCCTGGAAGATGTGTTCACCCTCGCAGGTTTCAAGCACGAACCCTTCGAAATCGCCAAAGCAGTCGTACAGAAGCCGGATGACCTTTCCTGTCAAGGCGCGGCGATCCGGCGTTTCAGGAGCCTGGGGGCGTCCATCGCCGGTCGGCGATGGAACGACTTCATCCGGGTTTCCGCCCAGACCTTTGACGCGGTCGGCGATCTCGCCCAGGTAACGGTCCCACACGAGTCGCCAGCGATTGGTCGCCGGGATTGATTCGCCGATGTGCCGGAGGACCGAGAGCCTGCGAATCTCCGCGGGGAGAATCTCGGCTGCCGTGTGAACGGGGATCGTAAGCTGGAAGCTGCCGATGATGCGGCGCGGATAGCCGCTCATCTGGTGCGCCGTGACGGTGAACTTCTGCCCTTTGACGACGGTCGCCGGCAACTCGATCGAGAGCAGTCCGGGGATGTTCAGCGCACGAGGTCCGGGGATCGGGATGTAGGTGACATCTCCGACTTTGCAGATCAGTGAATTGTCTTCGCGGGCGGTGAGCACCGGCGGACCATTGCGGGACGCGGCGGCGGCGACCACCTGCTTGACGTTGATATCCGGAACGTAGACAGAGACCCTGCTGTCGCGCGGCAAATCATGCCATCGGATCATCAGTTCATCATGCTCGATGCGCGGCTTGGTCGCCACCACCGCAACTGCCGGCTGAGCTTCAAAATCAGCAACGATGGCAGCGGGGGGTTGAGGTTGACCGCGTTCGCCGCCTTCGACGATAAGCGCAGCCGGAAATTCGCGGGCTATGCCCGGAGGCAAAGCTGGCGGTGGCTGTTGCGGTCGCGGCACATCCGGGAAGAATCCGAATGCCGGCGGAACCACGATAGGGACGACCGACGGCTTGATCTCGAAAGTGGATTGCACGGTATGCGTGGCCGCCGTACCGGGGTTGTCGGAGTCGACAACGACCAGGTTGCGCTGCGACAGGTTGTCGTGCGATCCGGGCGTCGCGCCGTTGGGGATTGGATCGAGCGGATAATGAATCTCGGCAGCCAGGCAGCAATGGTGATTGCGAACGAGTTGTTGCACGCTGAGAAGTGTTCCCCCGAACGGGCCGCCGCTGCCATTATGTGGCGGGTTAAGCGGGAACCGCGGGGTCGGCTGATTGAAGTCGAGCCAGCATCCGAAATAGGTTGTGACTTCGACCGCTCCGGCGCCCCCCAGGTCTTTGACGTTCGTCGCATCGGGCTGTGTGCGCATATCTGCCTGCCGGGCTTCGGCGAAGAACGGGATGGAGACGATCTCGCCTCCCGCCATTCCTAACAGCGCTGCCGCGCCGCCGCCGTCGCCCTGACGCGGATAGGTTGCGGCGTTAAATACCAAGCCGGTGGCCGCCGTGGTGAAGAGCCGGAAGAACACTTTGACGTCGTCTGCATTGATCGAGGCCGGCGCGCGGTACCGGACTTTGGCGACGGCGAAATTGAAGATCGGCTGCGCACCGGCCTGGCTGGCGAGTTCGAGCTGACTCTCCTCCGGGTCTTGCGAAACGTCGAAGAACGGATGGTCTTCATCGGTCGGCGTGGAGTTGAATTGCCCCAGCAATGCCTGAATGAAGTTGATCGAAGCGCCATCGCCCGAACCATGAGTGATCCCGGCGCGAGTCAGCCCGGGACGCATCGTGAAGACGCGCAGGTCGGTGCTGAGCCAGTGAACCTGACCGTCGCGCATGTAAGGGTTAGGATTCTTGCTGAGCACCAGCGTCGCCTGTTCAG
Organism: Methylococcales bacterium; assembly: GCA_028714175.1. Classification (GTDB taxonomy): domain Bacteria; phylum Pseudomonadota; class Gammaproteobacteria; order Methylococcales; family Methylomonadaceae; genus JAGXGJ01. The sequence goes on along the minus strand of JAQTMV010000016.1, from coordinate 35,969 downwards.
AGTTACCTCCGTGCCGAACTGTCAAAGTGATGTTCTGCGCCGGATCGGCGGCTGGTATTTCATTGAACGCCTGCTGGCTGGTGAAGCGGATGTTGAAGACGAAGGTGATCCGCTGCGCGATGTCGGGCGGGATCGTGTCGTCCTCGTAATCCACACTGTTCAGTTGGGCGGTCATTCCGGGAACAGCCGAACCATCGGGTCTGGTGAAGGTGATGGCGGGCGTGACCGGCGGATTGCCCGCCTCGCTGGGAAGAAAGCCTTCGAGGATGACGTAAAGCGCGTTGGTGAAGGTGGCGGGTGTGCCGAGCGCCTGGACTTCATGTGTCGAGAACGTGCTGCGATCGGTAATCAGCAGCAGCCGCTGCGAGCAAACGCGGATGAACCTGGCCTGCTGACAAGGCCGCCCGTTGGCGTCAATAACCCAGAGCAGGTAATAGCCCGGAGGCGCAATACGGCTGTTGGGCGGCGAAATGACGCGCAGTCGATTGCCTTCGAGCAGGCTGAAGCTGAGTCCGACGTAGCGCTGATCGCCGTCGAACGCATGGGTGACCGAGCCGCACCGGGTGATGGCGACGCGGCGAATCTGCGCGACCTGTGGCGAGCTTATTTCAAAGACTTGGCCGTAGCCGGCGCTTAACGGCGCGTTCGCCAGTTGAGGGCGGTTTGGGTCTGCGTCGTACCCCGGTTTGAAGACCTCGATCCGCAGTTCACCGACTGTGGCCGGGTCGCCCTGATTCGCGTTCTTGCTCGAACCTGCGACCCAGACGCGCCCGTTGGGCAGCAGTAGCGCGGTGGAGTGATAGTTGCGGACGGCGTTTGCCGCATCAACCGTTGCCCAACTGTCAGGCGTGGAAAATTGACCTGTGGCCCAATCAATGCCGGGGTTGTAGATTTCGCCTTCCTTGACCGCATTCGAATCTGACGAGCCTCCGTTGATGCCGCCGGAGACAAATATCTCGCCAGTCGGGAGAATAACCGAGCAACTGAATCGGCGCTGCTTTCCGGCGGCCGCGCCCGTGCGAGCGGCAGTATTCTGCCAGGTTGGACTTGCCTGCGACAGGTCAATCTTCCTTGCGTTCGTGTCGCCGCAGATCATCACACGCGGCTTGTATCCGTCTGTCGGCAGCAATGGCAACAGAACCGAAGGATAGTCCCAGCTACTATCGTAAAGCCCACCGCCAGCTGTAGAGATAGTCGCCGACAGTCTGCCCTGTGAACGGATTGTAAATGCGGCACGCGCTGCTTACCGGACTGACGAAGAAGACATTGCCATCCGGAAGAAGATGAAAGCGGGGGTAATATCGGCTGCGATTGCCTGCGTCCAGCCGCTCTGCAGTAAGCAGCGACCACGTGTCGCTGCCGGGTGAATATCGCTCGGGCGTGTCATTGTTGTGTCGGCTATCGGTCATAAACGGGTGGCCGGACACCGCAAGAACTTCGCCATTAGCCAGTGTGAGGAGAGTGGGATACCAGCGTCCGCCGCCATCGGGTTGGCCCGGTTCGAAGTTGAAGTCACGGACGCGTCGCCAGGTGCGGGCGCGCGGATGATAGATCCAGCAGCCGTGTTCTCCCAGAAAGTTCAAGTCGTGGCCATGCCCCTCGTGATCTCCACCCCATTCCCTGGTGCCACCTCCAACCAGCAGGCGTCCATCGGCGAAAAGAGCATGCCCGCTGCAAAAGACGTCGGTATCGGGCGAGCCGATGGTCTCAATCAACGGGCTGCCCGACAGGTTGAACAAGCGTGTGTTGTCAAGATCGGCCGGATTACCGCTTTGGTTTTGGGCGGCGTTATGTTCGCTGCCACCGAACATCAGAACTTGATTGGTGGGCAGGAGAGCGGCGTGGATGGCCAGTATCTCCGAGTTATTAGTAACGATTTCCCAAGGCATAGCAAATCTCCTGTTTAATAACTATTTGGCTTGATATTCAGCTTTAGCTGAATTGCCTGAATAAACTATATTACCGCTAAGATTGGCATTACATTTTATGACTGACTTTGAGCCCAGATAATTGAGGGCTTTCTGAACGATTAAACTTGATACTTCAATCCCTTGCCCCGGCAACCACCATTTTGTGATGCCTTCGATTGTATCTGCTGCATTTGGATGTTTTTTCAAATAATATTCAATTTGATCAGCTATTTGTTGCACATCAGAATCGTTGAATTCAGACATTTTCTGTCCCGACTTTAATCTTTCAGTAATATCACAAACAATAATCAAGCCAAAATATATATAATTGATTTTATTGGAAATCCATATGAAAGACTGAAAGAGCCGGGTTGATTATGACCCGGCTGTTTTGACGATATAAGTTATATCTTTATGATTGTTAATGCTTTTGTATGCATGACCTGAAAAAGAATCAAGTGGGTTAGTTTTTACCCACTACTGTTTGTGAAGCAACAAAATACCGGCCAGGCAAATCCCTGCCATAGAGTAATGAGTCAGTGTTTAATGGAACTGCTAAAATAAAGCCCACCGTGTTCAACGTGTTCAAGTGGTCTTGAGAAACTGACGTTAGTTGCTGCGATACTGATTATGATTTATATCATGTTTTTTCAGTAGCTTGCCTAATGCTCTACGCTCTTTTTGCGCTATATCCGCCGCTTGCGTCACATTACCTTTAGAGCTGGAAATGAGCCAGGTAAGATAGCGTTGTTCAAAGTAATCAATAACATGATTTTTGGCCTCGTTAAATGAAGTATCAAACTTGATGCCCTTTCTACGCTCAAACAATTTTCTACGTGAACAGGATTGTGCATTTTCTTGATTAGTATTGGTTTGGATAATTTCGCGATCATTCGATAGTAGAAATGATCTGTGGACAAAATTCTCAAGCTCACGAACATTTCCCGGCCAATGATAAGCATTCATCCAGGCAACCGCATCAGGATGAAACCGTTTGTCAGGTTGTTGATACTGGCACTGGTATTTTTGCATAAAATGTTCTGCAAGGGACTGAATATCGACCTTACGATTCCTAAGTGGTGGCAAATTCAGATACAAAAGGTTTAATCTAAATAATAAATCCTGCCGGAATAGGCCTTGGGCAACAAGTTCGGATAAATAAACATTGCTTGCGGCAATTATTCTAACATTCACTTTCCTGCTTTTTGTTGCTCCCAGAGGTCTGATCATATTATCTTCAATGAAGCGTAATAAGGTTACCTGGCCTTTGGTTGACAAGGCTTCGATTTCATCCAGGAACAATGTTCCGCCGTCTGCCTGCTCTGTTAACCCCGCCTGGCTTTGTTTCGCATCGGTATAAGCACCTTTTTCGTGCCCGAATAACTCATTTTCAATCAATTGATCAGGTATGGCTCCACAATTCATCGGAATAAAAGGAAAATCTTTGCGGCAACCCAGATAATGGATTGCTCTGGCAGCTACTTCTTTTCCGCAACCGGTTTCGCCCTCTATAAGGACAGGCGCATCACAGTTGGATGCCTTTTTTATGAAAAAAAGTGTATCGCGGAATATTGATGAATGACCGATTAAATTTAAATTTTTCCACGCTACTGTTTCCATATCAAACTGACTCAAATCAAGTAAGTTACTATGCTTGAATGACAACCGATCCAGACGAAATGAGAGTTCGAGAGGATCACAAGGCCAACGGCAACAATCGCTGCATGCATTCAGAATCGGTCTTATTTCATCTGTTAATGGTGGAAAAAAAATAACGAGATAATGGGAATTTGGAGTTGCCAGGATAGCCTTGACGATTTTATCAACCATCACATTTTTTTCGGGTAAAACCAGAATTATTAGAGAGTTGGGTTCCTTAATTTTGCCCTCTAACCAATACTTTGAATTTACAAGCGAAAAAGAATCAGCTAGTGGCCGCAGTAAACCAACGATTGATTCTTCAGATTTCTTCGAAGCTAGGTTAATTAGTTTGATAGTGTTAGCGGTTCTTTGCGTCATGCTAAAAACTTTGGGAAAGTGATTGTTGGAAACAATATCTAACGTTTTGCTTATGTCAATTATACCGGTAACAATATGAAATCCAACCTGATAAGTCAAGTCATACAATTACCATTCCTAAGATCAACTCAGGCTTTAAAATACCGGTCAGTTTCTTCCTTGACAACTTTGGACAGCAGCAACAAGCCTATCAGGTTTGGAATTGTCATCATGCCGTTCATCAGATCGGAAAAATTCCAGACGAACTCCAGATTCATCATCGCGCCAACAATCACTGTTGCGATAAACGCTATGCGGTAGACACGGATACTGCGTGATCCAAACAGATATTCGATGGCTTTCTCACCATAGTAATTCCAGCCAATTAGCGTGGAATAGGCAAACAGTGCCGTTGCCAGGGCCACAATAATTTCACCCGGAACGCCCAGCGTTTCTCTAAAGCTGGCGCTGGTCAGTTGACCTGCTCTGACGCCTTGTGTCCAGGAGTTTGCGGTCAAGATGACGAGGGCGGTCATCGTGCAGACTACCAACGTGTCGATAAAGGTCTGCGTCATGCTGACCGGCGCCTGTTTGACGGGATCATGGGTACGCGCTGCGGCGGCGGCAATCGGCGCTGAGCCTAGTCCTGACTCGTTGGAGAATACACCGCGCGCGATACCAAAACGCATGGCAGCAGCGATAATCGCTCCGGCAAAGCCGCCGCTTGCCGCCGCCGGCGAGAACGCATGCTGGAAAATCAGGCCAAACGCGGAGGGAATTTCAGCGACGTTGAGTACCAGCACGGTTAGTGAGGCGGCCATATAACCGACGATCATAAACGGCACGAGAATTGAGGTGAATTTCCCGATTGAGCGAATGCCCCCCAGAATCACCAGCGCCGTTAACACCATCAATACGACGCCAGTAACCCACGGGGCAATATGAAACGTGGCCTCGAAAATTTTGGCAGCGGAGTTCGCCTGCGTCATGTTGCCGATGCCGAAAGTCGCCAGCGCGGTGAACAGTGCGAATAACCAGCCCAACCACGGCAATCCGGCGCCATTGGCCAGATAATACATCGGACCTCCGCGCATCCCGTGCTGGCCTTTTTCTCGATACTTAACCGCTAACACTGCTTCGGAATATTTGGTTACCATGCCGACCAGTCCCGTCATCCACATCCAGAACACCGCGCCTGGCCCGCCAAGCGTAATTGCTGTGGCAACACCAACGAAATTGCCGATACCAACCGTGGCGGCCAGAGCCGTCATCAGCGCGGCGAAATGGCTAATGTCACCTTCGTGGCCATGATCCTTATGAAAAATCAGACGAAACGCCAGTGGTAAGGTGCGAAATTGCAATCCTTTCAACAGGATAGTCAGGTAAAGACCCGTGCCAACCAATAACGTCAGCATGGGCGGTCCCCATACCCACCCTGACAGTGTTGCTATTAGCGTTTCGATTGAATTCATGTTGTGTTATCTCCCTTAGGACAAAGACCCGATTCGGGTGTTTTCAAGGGTATATTGTAGGGCCTTGCCATACTTGAAAGAGGTAAAAGATTAATAATCGAGACTTATCGTATTAACTTAACACCCATAAGTTCTTAAAGTGAAGGTAACCGGGCCATTATTGACCAGAGAAACCTGCATATCTGCACCAAATTGGCCGAATTGGACACGCGGATAGGTTTTGATTGCGAGGTCACGCAGATAGCCGAACAGTTGCTGACCTTTTTCCGGTGGTGCGGCAGAAGTAAAACTGGGACGATTGCCTTTCTGAGTATCAGCCGCCAAAGTAAATTGCGGAATCAGTAATAAACCGCCGTTAATATCTCTTAAACTCAGATTCATGCGGTCATTGTCATCGGCAAAAATGCGATAATTGAGGATGCGTTCCAGCAGGCGATCGGCATCTTTTTGGGTATCTTCTTTTTCTACGGCAACCAGCGCCATAATGCCGGTATCGATCTTGCCTATGTCCTGGTTATTGACAGTGACTTTCGCAGTGGTTACACGTTGGATGATCGTGATCATAATATACTCAACTCATCGCACTTCATTGTCGGCACCTTCATCACCTGCTGGAGATCTGGGGAGAAGAGATTTAAAAAATCTGCCGGCTCAATCAGTTCCAGGCCTTCCGTGGGATGATTGTAGATATAGATCCAGGCAGTAACGCTGTTACCGTTCTTGAGAAATACAGTTTGTCGCTGACGGATATATTCGTTTGGCTCAGGAAATTCCAGGCCGAATTCTTCGTACCGGTCGAGGAGCGGAAGCACAATATTGGTACGCTGAAGCAAATAAACCTCACCATGCACTAAATCATTGGAATTACCAGAGGGAACCATGCCTGGGTAGTAGCCGACTTTATAAAGTTTGCCGGGACAAGTGGCATAATCGAAAAATTTAGCATACTTAGCCAAAAGGTGATACATCTCGCTGTCTGTATCACGTCTGAGAGTTCCGTAAACAAAAATATACGCGGGGTTCATGGCTCAACTTCAAGCCAAAAAGCTTTCTGGCAAGTATCAAAAGTATTTGTCCATTCGGCAGGGCTGACAAAATCGACATGGCTCATAAATTCCCCATTATAGGACAAGTTGCAACAAGGACCAGCAAGATGTGTCATTTGTTGTCGAACAGTTTGTGTTTAGCCTATCCTACACTATTGTTTTGTTTTTAAGGCTCGATCAAGTGCAAAGTAACTCGGCGGCAGATCATCATTTAAGTAATTATACAGTCACATTCATGAAGTTTTTTTTGATTTTATTGTTATGTTTGCCGTTGTTGGCAGGTGCGGAATTCTATCAATGGCAGGATGCAAACGGCAGCGAGCATTTTTCTGATCGGCCTCATCTTCATGCAAAAATAGTCGATATAAAACCGGGCTATGGTTTTTACAGGGTTAAAACGGTTTATGATGGCGATACCGTGGTGTTGGAGGATGGTCGTAAAATCAGGTTGCTGGGCATCAATACGCCGGAGGTTCAACACCGGGATAAAATGGCAGATGCAGGCGGTGAAGAGGCCAGACTCTGGTTGATGAATAAGCTCCAACACGCTAAAGTCCGCATTGAGATTGATGCCGAGAAAGCCGATAAATACGGGCGAACTTTAGCCCATTTGTTTACCGAAGAAAAGGAACATATCAATCTGTCTTTGGTTAAAGCAGGTCTGGCGGCAGTCAGCATTTACCCACCTAATCTGCTTTATGCCAATGAGTTGCTTGCAGCTGAGAAACAGGCAGAAAAAGCTAAGCTCGGTATTTGGCAACGACCTGAATATGCAACGATACCGATTAGCAGCCTTACTGAAACAGGACATCCCGGATGGACGCGTATGCTGGGTAAGGTTGTTAGCATTCGCAATACCCGAAAGTATATTTACCTGGAGTTTTCCAGTCGGGTTGACGCCCGTATTGAACGCAAATGGCTGTCTTTATTTCCTGATGTTAATGACTACCTGGATAAAACTGTCGAAATACGCGGATGGCTGAACAAAAGCAAGAACCATTTTTCATTATTAATTCGCCATCCAAGCGCAATCAGGCCAACCGGGAACATGTAATGAACCGTTTGAGAGTTGTAATCCGTGCAGTTTAGTCATTGCCTACATAGTCCATTTTGCCTATTTCCAGGCCGTTATGCCGCAGGATGGCGTAGGCTGCAGTGAGGTGAAAATAGAAATTGGGAAGCACAAAATTTAGCAGGTAAGGCTGGCCTAAAAATCTGGTTTCTTTGTCACGCAATTTTAACGTGACCGTCCGCTCTTCACTGCCGTTAATTTGCTCGGCGCTTACACTTTGCAAAAAAGCCACGGTCTTGGTTTTTGTGTCAATATTTTTTGAGGTCTTTATAATATAGACAAGTTTATCAAGAAAACTGTATTTTACTCCAGTAGGAATAGGATTATTCACGAAAATCACCATAACTGTGGTATATCACTTAATTTGTGAAGCCAAGACAACAATAAGAGACTCAACAATGAAATCATACAAGCCCGTGTGGGTACTGATATTAATAATTGCTACCAGTAACGTCTGGGCCTATGGCAGTAGCAGCAGTAGCAAAAAAGCCTGTAATAAACCAAAATTTAGCGAATTTTCTCCCATCAACAACGCTCAGGTTGCCGCAAAATCAGATTTTTCATTTGCGGCATCCGCTAACACCAATCCGGAAAGCATCATAGTTACGGTAAAAGATCAGCCCGTAGCGGTCGCTATAACACCTAAAAACCAGGGTTATCTAGTAAAAGGAACACTCCCTGACACACTGACAGGAAGCTTTGCCAGGATAAATATTATTGCTGACGGCCCAAACAAATGTAAAGGCAGCGGCGGCTGGTTAGTGAAAATTATTGAATAGTTACGAAGGTAGTTATATGACTTTAAAAAAGATACAACCAGATAAAAACAAACTCAATCAGATCGTAATTGATGCGCGACGCAATCAGGAACTCAGGGAACAATCTTATCGCGGCCAGGCGCTTAAGCTGTATCCATGGATATGCGGCCGCTGTGCGCGGGAATTTACGCTCAAGAATCTGTCCGAATTGACGGTTCATCATAAAAACCACAATCACGATGATAATCCTGCTGATGGGAGCAACTGGGAGTTATTATGTCTTTATTGCCATGATAATGAACATTCACGCTACGAAGAAACCCGCTTTGACAATTCGCAGGCAAGCAAGTCCAGCACTGCTGTTGCCACCCATAATCCCTTTGCAGATCTCAAAAAATTGCTGGACAGCAAAGAGTAAGGCAAGGGATTTAAGGTAAAAGGCTAAAGAATCTGACCGCATATAGTTTGAGCTTTGCGCCTTTTATCTTGAAGCTAATGAATCTATGCCAAGATTGGCCAAAACATCGGCTCTGTCATTGCCCTTGTCGTCTGAATGGCCCTTTACCCATTTCCATTCGATCTTATGTTGGGCAATGGCTGTATCCAGTCTGCGCCACAAATCTTCATTTTTGACTGGTGTTTTAGCAGCTGTTTTCCAGCCTCTTTTTTTCCAGTTGGGCATCCAGTCGGTAATACCTTTCAATACATAACTTGAGTCGCTGTTTAACTGCACCGAACAGGGCCTTGATAACGATTCCAGTGCTTGTATGGCGGCCATCAGCTCCATGCGATTATTGGTAGTGTGTTTTTCCCCGCCATAAAGTTCCTTGATTTTACCTTTATAGCACAGTATTGCGCCCCATCCGCCTGGTCCTGGATTGCCGCGGCAAGCTCCATCGGTATGGATAATAACAATATCAGTCATGTTTTGTTATCCGTGCCGATGGATTAAGCGAATTGGCCAGAACTAAACGAGGACTTTCGTTTTTAACAGGTGTTAACGGGATTAAATTGTAACGGCGTTTTATTGCCTTAATCGCATAAGCGGTAGATCTAAATGAGTGGCTATGGGTTATAAATTTTCCGTGTGTGGAATGGACTGAATCCAGGTTAAACTCAGATGATACGGTGACTTCAAAATTCAGTAATTTCAACCAGTCCAAAATTCTTGATCGGGAAATAAAGTGTCCTCCCCATGAATCAGCTATTTTTTTATCCCATAAATACTGATATCTAACCCATAAGCTCCAGGGATTGAAGTTTAACACTATTAATAACCCTTCAGGCTTTAAAACACGTTCTACTTCTCTTATGGTTTGAAAGCGATGGCTATCAAACTCCAATAAATGCGGCACTATAATCATATCTACACTGTCGCTTTGCAGCGGCAAACAAAATGCTTTCGCCTGAATTTTTCTTGCCCCATCGCAGCCCATATTTTTGGCATCGAGTACCGTATAATTCTTGTACAAAGTACAATCAACAAATTCATCTTCCCAACCCAAACCACCAATCTGCAAAATAACTTGCTGACAACTGACAGTAATAGACCGTTGCAGATAATCGGCCTCAAGCTCCTTTAACAGCTTGCCTCTGGGCGTTTGGTACCAGGCAAATAAAAAATTGCGCTTCATCAATCAAGGCTCAATAATGGATGATGTGAATGATTTTTTAATGAAAATGTGCTATATTAAAAACATTATAATAATAAACTCCACCTAAGGCTTTAGATGATGCATGTTAATTTTAACAGGTCAGTTAATTTATTATTGATTTCAATATCTTTAGTTGTTGCCGGGTGCTCTGAAACATCAAAAGAGCCTCTGAGTATTAACGACCAGGCGCCTGTTAAAGCATATAAGCATCAGAGCTATGTGTTCCATCCTTACCGTGCTTCCCGCAAACATAAATTCAAAACTGCAGCAACGTATAAAAATACCGTTTGGGAACGGTTATTGTCGTTATATTCATTGCCGGATATTAAAAATCCACGCATAGATCGTGAATTATATTGGTATCTGGAGCATCCGGTTTCGCTGGCAATACTACAGCAACGAGCAGAGCCATATCTGCACCATATTCTTGATGAAATCGAAGCCAAAAATATCCCGGGTGAACTCGCTTTATTACCCGTTGTTGAGAGCGCTTTTATACCTGATGCCTATTCAAAAGCTGACGCTTCGGGGCTTTGGCAGTTTATCCCATCTACCGGGCAGGAGTTTGGCCTTCAACAAAATGCATGGTATGACGGTCGTCGCGATGTTTATGCCTCAACAAAAGCGGCCACAACTTATCTTAAACAACTGAGTGAAACTTTTGATGGCGACTGGTTGCTTGCATTAGCTTCCTATAACTGCGGCAAAGGTCGGGTAAGAAAATCCATTGAACAAAATGAGTATCGCAATTTGCCAACCGATTATTGGTCATTAGAACTGCCTGAGGAAACCGAAAACTATGTACCCCGGTTACTGGCTGTTGCCAAAATATTTGCCAATGCTGACGAATATAATATTCATTTACAGCACATCCCAAATAGACCCTACTTTGAAGTCATTGATATTAAATCTCCGATAGACTTGCATAAAGCCGCGCAACTGGCCAACACTCCTCTGGACAAGTTTTTAAAGTTAAATCCCGGATTTAACCGCTCTTGTACTGCTCCTGAAGGGCCGCATCGTTTATTGATACCTGTTGCACAGGCACAATCATTCAAAAGAAATCTGGCTCTACTTCCATATTATGAGCGGGTGGCAATAAATCAATACAGTAGTGAAGATCGAGTAGCGCGAGATCATCGCCAGGAAAAGCCTGAAGAAAGTGTGGCACAGATTCGCCAGGAAGCAGTTCGGTCAAATCTTAACGGATACAATGTCAAATCAGGGAAAAGCCTGGCATTTATCAACAGCAAAAATCATACAACGATTCAATCAGTCCGCCAAATAAATCATTTGGCAAGCAATTCAATCCGATCGGGTATGCGTTTACAGCTTCCTTCGGAAGCAAAATATAAAAGAACATCTTTGATTGCCAAAGCTTCTAAAAATAAATCCGCAAACGCTCAAGTCTATGCGATCAAAAAAGGCGATACTTTCTTCAATATTTCCCAACGTTATTCTGTTACTCCCAAAGACATTGCAAATTGGAACAATATAACTTTAAAAACAGCATTAATTCCCGGCCGAAAACTGACAATCAAGACTATTAATCCTCAACTTGCCAGCGCAACTTCTGCAACCCGTCTTATAAGTTACACTGTTGGCAAAGGCGACACACTGACTCAAATTTCCAGAAAATTCAATGTGTCCATTCAAGATTTGCGCAAATCAAACGCATCTACGCTTGCCAGAGGCCTTCAATCCGGTCAAAAATTGAAAATAATTATTGATAGTCAACCGACAACCTAGTAATTATTCATTCGTTTTGGATTCAATAATCCCGCCACCCAAACAAATTTCACCATCATAAAAAACCACCGATTGTCCAGGTGTAATCGCTCTTTGCGGCTGGTCAAAAACAGCTTTGCATCTATCCTTACCTAAAGGCTCCAGGCGGCAAGTCTGGTCTGCCTGGCGATAGCGGGTTTTTGCGGAACAATGTAGCGGTTCTGTTAGGGGTTTATTGCTACACCAATCCAGTTGACCGGCTTCCAGGGTTTTATGCAGCATCAACGGGTGATCGTGTCCTTGGCCGACGATCAGGATGTTGTGATCAAGGTCTTTTTCAAGCACATACCAGGGTTCATCGAGAGCATTTTTAACACCGCCTATACCCAAGCCCTGGCGTTGTCCCAACGTGTAATACATCAAACCGGAATGCCGGGCAATAGTCCGGCCTTCGGGCGTATGCATTTCACCGGGTTGAGTAGGCAGATAGCGGTGCAGGAATTCAGTAAATTTACGCTCGCCGATAAAACAAATACCTGTGCTGTCTTTTTTTTTGTAGTTGTCAAAACCCGCTTTTTTGGCCAATGCTCGAATTTCCGGTTTCTGCAGGTGTCCGATGGGGAACAGGGTGCGGGATAGCTGTTTTTGTCCCAGCGTGTAGAGAAAGTAACTTTGTTCTTTACTCGGATCCAGGCCTTTTAATAAGAAGAACTCGCCATTTTTCTTAGCAACGCGCGCATAGTGCCCTGTGGCAATATAATCTGCGCCTAAATCCTCAATGGCATAATTTAAAAAGGCTTTGAATTTAACGTGTTTATTGCAAAGAATATCAGGATTTGGCGTGCGGCCTGCTTTAAATTCAGACAGGAATACCTCAAACACTTCGTTCCAGTATTCGGCGGCAAAATTTACAGTTTTCAATTCTATACCTAATTTATCGCAGACTTGTTGGGCATCAGCAAGATCTTCCATTGCTGTGCAGTATGCCGTGCCGTCATCTTCTTCCCAGTTTTTCATGAATAAACCGGTGACTTGATGACCCTGTTCCAGCAGTTGCAAGGCAGTTACGGAAGAATCGACGCCGCCAGACATGCCGACGATTATGTTCCTAGTCATGGCCAAGATCGAGAAATGATTTTAATATGTCCAAGGAATAGCGTTGTCCGCTCAGGTATTCGTCCACGCTAATGAGCACCAGGGGGCTGCGTAATCGATGCTGCGCTGCAGCGATTTCGTCACGTGTTATCCAGTGCGTGGCAACAATGCCTTCATCCAGTAGTTGATTTGGATTATAGTTATGGCAATGACCGGAAAAACAAATTCTGACAAATGTAGGAAACTTGGGATTTCTACGCCACAGCTGTATGGAAATAAGATGTTCAGGCTCAAATTGCCAGGCGGTTTCTTCAAGCACTTCGCGTTTAACAGCGGTAATCAGATCTTCGTTTTCTTCGAAATGTCCGGCAGGTTGATTCAATTGAAGTCCGCGTGGCGTTTCTTCTTCAACGAGTAAAAAGCGATTTTCGCGTTCAATAATGGCGGCAACAGTAACATGAGGTTTCCAAACCATCGATGAATTCCTGTAGTAAAAAATTTATATTTTACTGGAATTAAGCAACTTATGTTGGTAAAAAAGGTATAAGAGACAAGGTATAACGCAATATTTAAATTTTAAGCATCCACATTGAACCTTTTGTATATTATTTTGTTATGTATATTAGGCTTGAAATACACTAAGATTGGCATTATGTTAGACGCTTAAAGTATTTTTGTTTATTTGGTTGTTATGTCCGATTTTGATCCATTCAAAGATAATGATGACGGTTTGGCTGTTCAGGAGGCCAAGCCCAAGCTAAAAAGGCCGCCTTTATACAAAGTTATTTTATTAAATGACGATTTTACGCCGATGGATTTTGTGATTGAAATTTTGATGGATTTTTTTGCCATGTCAGAACAAAAGGCGACACTGGTTATGCTGCAAATACATACGCAAGGGGTAGGTGTGTGCGGAACATATTCTAAAGATGTAGCAGAAACCAAAGTGTATATAGTCAATGAATATTCACGAGAACATCAGCATCCGTTGATGTGTTCGATGGAAGAAGTGTAGATTGGAGAGTTTATGTTAAGTAAAGAGCTTGAAGTCACGTTAAATGCTGCTTTTAAAAACGCACACGATAAACGTCACGAATTTATTACGGTTGAACATTTGCTACTGGCATTGCTCGATAATACGGCGGCAGAGGCGATTATGAAGGCGTGTGCTTGTGATATCAAGACACTGCGCGGGCAGTTGACACAATTTATCGATGAGACGATGTCGTTGATTCCTCAAGGTATTCAGCGAGAGACTCAGCCAACGCTGGGATTTCAGAGGGTATTGCAACGGGCTGTTTTTCATGTCCAGGCATCTGATAAAAAAGAAGTGACCGGCGCTAATTTATTTGTGGCTCTTTTCAGCGAGCAGGATTCGCATGCGGTCTATTTGTTGAATAAACAGGATATATCACGTCTGGATGTGGTTAATTATTTGGCGCATGGGATTTCAAAAATCGATCAGGACAATGAATCGGCAACCGAGCGCGCATCAGAAACGGGCAATGCTGATACTGATGCGGGCAGTCCACTGGACAAATATACGACAAATCTTAATGAAGAAGCCTTGAGGGGGCGAATTGATCCATTAATCGGCAGAGAGCTTGAGCTTGAACGGACTATCCAGACACTGTGCCGCCGCCGTAAAAACAATCCTTTATTGGTTGGCGAAGCGGGCGTTGGTAAAACGGCTATCGCTGAAGGTCTGGCGAAAAGGATTGTCGAAGAAAATGTGCCTGAAATCCTGATGAATTCAGTGATTTATTCGCTGGATTTGGGAGCGTTGGTAGCTGGCACGAAATACCGGGGCGACTTTGAGAAGCGTCTTAAAGCGCTGATGAATCAACTTAAGAAAGAACCGGATTCCATTTTATTTATTGATGAGATTCATACGATTATTGGCGCAGGCTCTGCTTCAGGCGGGGTGATGGATGCCTCCAATTTAATTAAACCGGTACTTGCTTCCGGCCAGTTGCGCTGTATTGGTTCCACGACTTATCAGGAGTATCGCGGGGTTTTTGAAAAAGATCATGCCCTGGCTCGGCGATTCCAGAAAATCGATATACTGGAGCCTTCGGTCGAAGACACTATTTTGATTTTGAAAGGCCTGAAGTCACGTTTTGAAGAACATCATAATGTTAAATATTCCGCAGAAGCATTGCATGTGGCGGCGGAATTGTCGGATCGCTATATCACTGATCGGCATTTACCGGATAAAGCAATCGATGTTATTGATGAGGCGGGAGCAAAACAGCGCATGACCGCTGAGGCTGACCGCAAGAAAATTATTGATATTGCCGAAATAGAAGAGATCGTCTCAAAAATCGCCAGAGTGCCGGCGAAATCGGTATCTTCCAATGATATAGACAAACTGGCTAATCTGGAAAAAAATCTGAAAATGCTGGTTTTTGGTCAGGATGAGGCGATTTCAGCGTTGGCTTCAGCAATAAAATTATCTCGTGCAGGCCTTCGGGAATCGCAGAAGACGATCGGTTCATTTGTTTTTGCAGGGCCTACCGGAGTAGGTAAAACAGAAGTGACACGCCAGTTGGCTAAAGTGTTGGGCGTTGAACTGATTCGTTTTGATATGTCTGAATACATGGAGCGCCATACCGTTTCCAGATTAATTGGGGCACCGCCGGGCTATGTCGGCTTCGACCAGGGCGGATTGTTAACCGAGCAGGTTACCAAGCATCCTCATGCGGTGCTATTGCTGGATGAGTTGGAAAAAGCCCATCCTGACGTCTTTAATCTGTTATTGCAGGTCATGGATCACGGGTCCTTAACCGACAATAATGGCCGTAAAGCCGATTTCCGAAATATTATTCTGGTGATGACGACGAATGCCGGGGCAGAGGAGGGCAGTCGAGCTTCTATTGGCTTTACTCATCAGGATCATGCCTCCGACAGCTTGAAAGTTATAGAAAAAGGTTTTTCGCCTGAATTTCGCAACCGTTTGGATGCGATTATCCAGTTTAAACCGCTGGATATTTCAATTGTCGGGCATGTGGTTGATAAATTTATTTTTGAACTTGAAGCCTTGCTTGCCGAGAAGCATGTAACACTCGCGCTGGATGGTGATGCCCGTTTGTGGCTGGCTGAAAATGGCTGTGACCCAAAAATGGGGGCAAGGCCGATGGCGCGGTTAATTCAGGAAAAGATCAAAAAACCTCTGGCTAATGACTTGCTGTTTGGCAAGCTTGCGCACGGTGGTCATGTCAGAATTTATCTGGAAAATAATGAAATTGCTTTTGCTATAGAAAGCAATGAATTGATTGTGTCCGAATCCAATTTTTGATGCGGCAGGCTAGCCGTAAAGAGTTAATCAGAGTGCTTGCGCTGATCCTGGCAGGTGATATGGGATTACTCCTTGATTGGATATGGGGATTACCCATAGGTTGATGGGATTAGCGCATACGGAAGGTGATGCGGCCTTTAGTTAAATCGTAAGGTGTCATTTCAACTTTAACGCTATCGCCAGTAAGAATGCGGATGTAATGTTTACGCATTTTACCGGAGATGTGCGCAGTCACGATATGACCGTTCTCAAGTTCAACGCGGAACATGGTATTGGGAAGCGTATCTATAACTTTACCTTCCATTTCAATTTGATCTTCTTTAGCCATTTTTTTTGCCCAAGTAGTTAAAAACTGCAAATCATAACATAAGCCGGTTTTTAACAACAGAAGCGAGTGGATTTTTGTTTTTTTACATGGACATTTCGGTCCATTGATTATCAATCAATAATTGTAGCGGTTGATAGACGCTTTTATAGGCCATTTTCTTGCACGCTTTTATCCAGAATCCCAGGTATAAAAAATCCAGTTTTTGCAGTTTTGCTTGCTCAATTTGCCACAAAATGGCATAAGCGCCGAGGCTTGCACGTGCAAATTTCGGTTCGAAAAAAGTATAAACCGCAGACAACGCATTTTCAAGTTGATCAATAACTGCAACGCCTGCAAGTTCATTATTTATTAAAAACTCGACAAATTTTGTGTTGCACCACGAACTACTCAGAAAATTAATATAATCCTCAGGGCTGGAATGGGCCATCGAGCCACCGGTGTGCCTGTCGATTTGATAACGCAAGTACATGTCATAATGAGCTTGTTCAAAAACAGCGGGTTTGACAATGACCCGGGTATTGATATTTTTGCTGATGCAACGCTTTTGACTTCTATTTGGCTTAAATCTTGCCACCGCCAATCTTGCCGGAATGCAGGCAGAGCAGTGCGGACAATGCGGAGCATAGACTTCATTACCACTGCGGCGAAAGCCTTGCGTTATCAGTTGCGCATAGTGTGCCGTTGTTAGAGGATAGGAAGGATATACGATAACGGATTGGGCACATTCGCCCTCGAGATAACTGCATGGATGCTCCTGAGCCAGAAATAGCGGGATGGAAACCATTATGAGCGCCAGGCCGATTTGTTGGCAGGAGTATCACAAAATTGATCAAGTAATTGGGCAAAATAACTGCGACTAATTTCTTCAGCGCCAAAACTTGCCAGATGACTTGTGTGTACCTGACAGTCTATAAGCTGGTAGTCCCAGATTTTAAGCTGTTCTACTAGACGAACAAACGCTACTTTGGAGGCGTCCGTGCGGGTATGGAACATCGATTCACCGAAAAAAACCCGACCCAAGGCAACACCGTATAAGCCACCTACCAGTTTACCATTCAACCATGCTTCAGCAGAATGTGCAATTCCCAATCGATGCAGTTCATTATAAGCCTGATTGATATCGGCCGTTATCCATGTACCGGCACCTTGTTTTCGGGAATCTGCACAAGCGGCAATGACTTCATGAAAAGCCTGGTCAAAAGTCACTGAAAAATTATTTTTACGCAAAGTCTTGCGCAAGCTTCGGGAAACAATCAGTTTATCAGGGAACATTACCAGTCTGGGATTGGGTGACCACCACAAAATCGGCTCGCCAAGGTTATACCAGGGGAAAATTCCATGACGATAGGCGTTTAATAAACGCTTTGTTGACAGGCAGCCTCCTATTGCAAGCAAGCCGTCCGGTTCTTTTAGCGCTTTGCTTGCCAGGGGAAAATCTTGCTCTGGATTTTTAGGGTCGAGGACAGTTAGCGGCATATAAAAGATTCAAGGCGCAAGGCTAAAGTTGTACTTTCTTTTCGACTCATGCCTTGCGTCTGGTTAGACTAATTCTTCCAGAAATTTTTCTGCATCCAGAGCGGCCATGCAACCTGAGCCGGCTGAGGTGACCGCCTGTTTGTAGATTGGGTCCATCACATCGCCGGCAGCAAAAACACCTTCAACACTGGTTGCGGTAGCATTGCCGTTTATGCCGCTTTTGACATTAATGTAGCCGTGATCCATATCCAGCTGACCTTCAAAAATCCCTGTGTTCGGCGTGTGGCCAATGGCTATGAAAACACCGTGTACATCTAGCTCTTTAGTGCTGTCATCCAATGTGCTTTTGATTCTGATGCCGGTAACGCCCATATCATCGCCGAGGACTTCATCCAGTTTGTAATTCCATTCAATGGCGACGTTACCGCTGTGTGATTTTTCAATCAATTTATTAGAGAGGATTTTTTCAGAGCGGAACTTGTCCCGGCGATGGACTATCGTTACTTTTGAAGCTATATTTGCCAGATAAAGCGCTTCTTCAACCGCGGTATTGCCGCCGCCGATTACGGCTACCGGTTTATTTCTATAGAAAAAACCATCGCAGGTGGCGCACGCTGATACACCTTTGCCTTTAAAGGCTTCTTCTGACTCAAGGCCCAGGTAGCGCGCCGAAGCGCCTGTGGCAATAATCAGCGCGTCGCAGGTATAACTACCCGAATCACCGGTTAATTTGAAAGGGCGGACTGATAAATCAGCGGTGTGGATATGGTCGAAAATAATTTCGGTGTCGAAGCGTTCGGCGTGCAGGCGCATTCTTTCCATGAGATCCGGGCCTTGCAAGCCTTCAATATCGCCAGGCCAATTATCAACGTCAGTAGTGGTGGTTAATTGACCGCCCTGCTCTAAACCAGTGATTAGCACTGGATTAAGATTAGCGCGTGCAGAATATATGGCGGCAGTGTAACCCGCCGGGCCGGAGCCAAGAATTAAAAGGCGGCAGTGTTTGGAGTCATTCATTAAAAAATCTCTACAAGAAAAGGAGGCAAGATTAGGAAATTATGCCGATGAAACCGTGTTTCGTAAACGTTATTATTTGCTAGCCGGCAAAAAGCGTTTAAAAATAAGCTGATTTTTTTGTCGTCATTATTAATGTAGAATAGATGATAATTGGTCTATAATCTTGTTTTATTGATATTAATATATGTCGGGTCATTATTTATGTCTGCTGTAATGGAAGAAAAAACATTTCGTGGTTTACGCGAAATTGCTGTTTTGGTTTTTTTTGCGGTTGCATTGTTTCTGTTAATTTCCTTACTGACTTTTAGTAACGAAGATGCCGGCTGGACTCACAGCGGAGCGGTGCAGACAGTCACAAATGCCTGTGGTGTTTTTGGCGCCTGGCTCGCTGATTTTAGTCTCAGCTTTTTTGGTTTGATCGCCTATCTGTTTCCGGTCATAATCTGTTGGCATGGTTATTTGTTATATGCACAGGTAAGACAAATTCAATCGAAAATGACCGTTGCGTTACAGTGGCTTGGCTCCATAGCAACCATCGTTTCCGGGTCCGCGTTATTATATTTGCATGTGTTAAGAATTAGAGTGGAACTGCCGGGTAGCACGGGGGGTATTGTGGGCCAGGAAACCGGTGATGCTTTACTTGTATTATTCGGCAATTCAGGAGCCACCTTGTTTTTACTGGTTCTTTTATTGGCCGGAATTACTCTCGCTACTGAACTGTCCTGGGTAACATTCATTGATTTAATCGGTAAATACACGGTATTTGTATGTCGCAGTGTTTCTCATACCATTAATAACTTACGGCTGGAACGTTCCAATAAAGCCGTTCAATGGCCTGATAAACTTTCTGAAAAACCTGAAGCCGGGAAAAAATCCGGCGCTAAAATTGCGACTGGTATCGGAAAAGCGCTGGTCAGCGCTGAAAAAAGCAGCACGCAAAACTATAAACAGCCGCCTCCTCGTTATAATGCCAGCGAAGGCGTGTTACCTTCTTTAGCCTTGCTGGATGAAAGGGAAATCCGGGTTATCGGTTACTCACAAGGTGATTTGGAGGACATGTCGCGATTGGTGGAAGATATTCTTGCTGATTTTAACGTGGCTGTTGCTGTTGTCGGATTTCATCCCGGCCCCGTTATTACCCGTTTTGAATTGCAGCCCGCAGCCGGCGTTAAAGTCAGTCGTATCAGCAGTCTGTCCAAAGACCTGGCTAGGGCATTGTCAGTTACCAGTGTGCGTATTGTCGAAATTATACCGGGTAAATCTGTTGTCGGTCTTGAAATACCTAATCGCGAACGGGAAATGGTAACACTGCGGGAATTATTGGTTTCTCCCAATTTTGAAAAGGCAAAGTCCTTGCTGACTCTGGCAATGGGCAAGGATATTTCCGGTGCACCCATGGTGGCTGATCTGGGCAAAATGCCTCATGCCCTGGTTGCCGGTACTACCGGATCAGGAAAATCAGTCGCCATCAATACCATGATTCTCAGTTTACTTTATAAGGCCACACCCGAACAAGTGCGCTTGATTATGATAGATCCTAAAATGCTGGAATTATCGGTTTATGAAGGCATACCACATTTATTGACGCCTGTCGTTACCGATATGAAGGAAGCCAGCAATGCCTTGCGCTGGGCGGTTGCAGAAATGGAAAGACGCTACAAATTAATGTCCAAGATGGGAGTTAGAAACCTGGCCGGTTTTAATCATTTGATTGATGAAGCGGCAACCAGAGGCGAGACTATCAGGGATCCGATGTTTCAACTGGTCAATCCGCTGGAAGAAGGTGATGATTTCCCGGTACTGAATAAATTACCCAGCATTGTTATCGTCATTGACGAATTAGCCGATATGATGATGATTGTTGGTAAAAAGGTTGAGGAGTTAATTGCCCGTCTGGCGCAAAAAGCCAGGGCAGCAGGCATTCATTTGATTTTGGCAACGCAACGTCCGTCGGTTGATGTATTGACCGGTCTGATTAAAGCCAATGTACCCACCCGGATTTCTTTTCAGGTTTCATCCCGCATCGATTCGCGCACCATTCTTGACCAGGGCGGCGCGGAAACCTTGTTAGGCAACGGTGACATGCTGTTTTTGCCTTCCGGCACCAGTATTCCGATCCGTGCCCATGGTGCGTTTGTCGATGACCATGAAGTTCATCGCGTCGTTGAATTTTTAAAGCAGACCGCGCCGCCAAATTATCTGGATGATATAACCCGTGAAGCTTCAGATTACAGTGATGGTTTCAGTGAGAACGGCGGCGGTGGCAACAGCGCGGAAACGGATGCTTTATATGATGAGGCCGTGCAATTTGTCACAGAGTCGCGGAAAGCCTCGATATCCAGCGTGCAACGGCGCTTTAAGGTCGGTTATAACCGGGCCGCCACGATGATTGAAGATATGGAAGCGGCAGGTGTTGTCAGTGCGGCAGAGTCGAATGGCACCAGGGTTGTTTTGGCGCCGCCGCCAATCAGGGATTAAATATCCTCTGCACAGTCGCACAATCGGAAACGCCTGTTTACTCTTGCGCTCGAACAGGCTTATTCCGGCCTACAAGTCTGCTGGAATTCAAAGCCTGTTAGGTAAGGTTCTATCCAACTGGCAGTATTGTTGATATCACACTATATCCGCCAAATTTCCCTTGGTTTCCAGCCACGTTTTTCTATCTTGCGATCGTTTTTTGGCCAGTAACATATCAAGTTGTCCATTGGTATCGTCATTTTCGATTACCGTTAGCTGAACCAGGCGGCGGGTGTCGGGGTTCATCGTGGTTTCCCGAAGCTGACCGGGATTCATTTCTCCCAAGCCCTTGAAGCGTTGCACATTGATTTGCCCTTTGAGTTTTTCGGCTTTAATTCTGTCCAGAACACCCTGTCGTTCGGCTTCATCCAAAGCATAAAACACGCGTTTGCCAACATCAATTCGATATAAGGGCGGCATCGCCACAAACACATGGCCTCCTCTGACCAGCGCATTAAAATGTTGATAAAACAACGCGCAAATTAACGTGGCAATGTGGTTACCATCAGAATCTGCATCCGCCAAAATGCACACCTTGCCGTAACGCAGATTTTGCAGATCGCTGGATCCTGGCTCTATGCCCAAAGCGACGGCAATATCATGAACTTCCTGCGAAGCCATTACCTGTCCGGATTCCACTTCCCAGGTATTAAGAATCTTGCCACGCAACGGCATAATTGCCTGAAAATCACGTTCGCGAGCTTGTTTGGCGGAACCTCCGGCTGAGTCGCCTTCAACCAGAAACAATTCCGTTCTGGCTATATCCTGTGCTGAACAATCGGCCAATTTGCCAGGTAACGCGGGTCCTGTGGTGATTTTCTTGCGAATGATTTTTTTATTGGAGCGCAGTCTTTTTTGCGCGCTGGAAATAATAATTTCGGCTATTTTTTCGCCTTCAGCGGGGTTCTGATTTAACCATAAACTGAAACTGTCTTTAGCGACACCCGAAACAAAGGCCACACATTCACGTGAACTTAGCCGTTCCTTGGTTTGACCGGAAAATTGCGGGTCTTCCAATTTAACCGACAGCACAAAATGACAATTTTCCCAGACATCTTCCGGCGCAACCTTCACGCCGCGAGGTAAGATATTTCTAATATCGCAAAACTCACGCATGGCTTCAGTCAGGCCTGCCCTCAACCCATTAACATGGGTGCCGCCTTGTGCGGTAGGCACCAGATTAACGTAACTTTCGTTAAGCATCTCAGGCGGATTTTCAAGGGCCCAGACTATGCCCCACTCAACCGCTTCGTGATTTGCTGCCATGTTGCCCATAAAAGGCTGCCGGGGACAAAACTCAATATCACCTATTCTATCGAGTAAATATTCTTTTAAACCATTCTGATAACACCACAGATATTCTTCGTCCGTTTGATCAACTTTCAGGGTTATCTTTAAACCCGGACATAAAACAGCCTTTGCGCGCAAAATATGTTTCAGTTTTAAAACTGAAATTTTACTGGAATCAAAGTATTTTTCGTTCGGCCAGAATCTTATCGATGTCCCGGTATTATTACGGCCTACTGTTCCAGTCTCCAACAAATCAGCCTGCTTTTCGCCATCGGCATATTCCATATGATACATTTTGCCGTTGCGTTTAACGTCTACTTCCAGCTTTACCGACAGTGCATTAACAACCGAAACCCCTACGCCATGCAAACCACCAGAAAACTGATAGTTTTTATTGGAAAATTTTCCGCCCGCATGTAACTTCGTCAGAATCACTTCAACTCCGGGAATACCTTGTTCCGGATGAATATCAACCGGCATCCCGCGGCCATCATCACTGACCAGCACCGAACCGTCTTTATACAAGATTACATCGATAACTTTTGCAAAGCCCGCCATCGCTTCATCAACGCTGTTATCAACAACTTCCTGCACCAGATGGTTGGGTCTGGTGGTATCTGTGTACATGCCCGGGCGTTTTCGGACCGGTTCTAACCCGCTTAAAACCTCTATCGCCGCAGCGTTATATTCATTACTCATTATGTCTTAATCACTCACAATTTAATTTTAACTACAAGATTTGGTCTACTGATACAACCTATCATTAAAATATTGGTATCCGGGTAATCTCATCAGCTTTTTGGTACCTGACGATATGCTTAAAATGGATAGAATTTTTTAATATCGGATAAGGTTCTTAATTTTTCTCATGCCACCTTTCCAGGATAATTTCTGATAAATCTTATATAATTAAGATTCAATCGTAATGGTTGTTGGTCACTAAAATTCAGATATACACTATAATTATGGCAAATTCATCGCTAGAAAAGGCCTTGACTTTAGTCCTGAGCGCAGTCGATGGGTAAGTGCGAACGGAATAAGGATTTCAAATGTCATAAATAATTTATGACTGGAAAACCAAAAAGGAAAAATCACAAGCTATGAAAATCAATACAATCGACGCAGATCCTTCAGCCGACATCTTTTCCCCGGATTTTCTGGTTGGCAATGTTGGTGCGCCATTCATTATGGGTCTGGCGGTCGGTTATTTCGCTAAAAAAATGTTGCTAATCGCCCTTTTTCTACGTGGTGCGGCAATTGTGTTGCTGTTTGTTGGTGAATATTATGGTATCACTGAAATAAGCGATATAAATCTGCAACAAGCTGCCAAAACCGCAACTGACGCTGCAAAACAATCCGGTGATTTTTTGATTAAACGCCTGTCGAGCATTACCAGCAAAGGTGTCAGTGCTGCGGGTGGTTTTTTTGTTGGGTTTAAGCTGGGTTAGACCTTCTGGGTTTTAAAGGAATTGATGGTCTAAATCCCCAAAGTATCTAATCGTACTTAAGATTCAGCGCATTTATCAAGCACTATTATCGATTCCTGTTTTTTCATTTTTTCCTTACCGTATAAGTCGATAACCTCGACTGAAATATTGTCGTCCGGCGCACTAGCTAAAAAGTCTTCAATAGTTTCCAGTATATCATGATCAATAAACTGAGCCTTGCATGCATCAATCGTTACGGTGCTGTTTTCATTAATGTGCAAAATGAATTTTCTTAGTAATGCCTTATTCAAAAAAGAAACGTCTTTGTTGAGCGCTAACAGGTAATGCGAGCCTTCCTGGGTCAACGTTATGGCCGCATGATAATTGGCTTTAATGACGAAAAACAGACCGGCTGCCATGCCGATTGCCATGCCTATTAACAAATCAGTCACCAGAATAGCAAGCACAGTGATGACAAAAGGCAGTAGTTGACTCGTGCCTTTTTGGTAATATTCTTTGAATATAGCCGGTTTCGCGAGTTTATAGCCAGTATGCAGCAGAATAGCCGATAAACAGGCCAGCGGAATATAGTTTAGGTAGTATGCGAAAAACAGTGTGCTCAATAGCAGACACAAGCCATGAATGAAGCAGGAAAGACTGGTTTTACCTCCTGCGTTAATGTTGGCCGAACTGCGCACGATAACGGCCGTTATCGGCAAGCCGCCGAGCATGCCGCTGACGATATTGCCTACGCCTTGTGCTTTCAGCTCGCGGTTAGTCGGAGCGATGCGCTTCAAAGGATCCAGCTTATCTACCGCTTCCAGGCTTAATAGTGTTTCCAGGCTGGCGATGATGGCGATTGTTACGGCAACAATATAGATTTGTGGATTGCCAAGATAGCTGAAGTCTGGAGACATAAAATGATTGAAGAAGCTGCCGGCGTTTTCCGGAACAGGCAGCTTGACCAGATGTTTTGCGTCGACTGCCCAGGCCAGCGCAAACTTTGTCGTGAGCAGGTTGTAGCAAACACCCCAAATTACTGCGATTAATGGGCCTGGGATCAGTTTGAAGAAGGCTCGCCTTTTAAACCAGGGCATTTCCCAAGCGATTAAAATGAGTAATGCGACCATACTGATAATAGTAGCGCCGCCAGACAAGGCGTTAAAGGCATCAAAAACTTCCAAAAAGCTCGATTCGGCAGTTTCCAGCATATAACTTTCGTCTCCTTCATAACTGGTATCGTAGCCGGTGGCATGAGGAATCTGTTTGATAATCAAAATTAAACCGATCGCAGCCAGCATGCCTTTAATGACGGCGGCAGGAAAAAAAGCGCCTATAATGCCCGCTTTAAGATAACCCAGTGCGAGTTGAATTACGCCCGCCAGGACACAGGCAACCAGCAAGCCCTGAAAACTGCCCAGGGTTTCAATGGCATTGAAGACAATCACGGTAAGACCAGCCGCAGGACCCGAAACGCTAAGTTGAGAACCACTCAGCCAGGAGACGATCAGGCCGCCGACCAGACCTGCGATCAAGCCTGAAAATAATGGCGCCCCTGATGCCAGAGCGATGCCAAGACAGAGAGGTAAAGCCACTAAAAACACCACGATACCGGCTGGCACATCGTCTTTTAGATGATGAAGATAATACTGGATGTGTTTGTGTATCATTTTTGTTCTCCGATGATGGTTTGGCCATTCAGCGGCTTGGAATCGATTAGAAATTATAAATTCTTTTATTCATCGTTCCTTCTGAATAACCATTCTCTGGCTTTTTCGGTAATTGCAGTTACTGCTGGATGAGATGTTTTACGCTGCACTGAAATAGCGTAAAAACGAATAATCAAATCCTCTGCGTGGCCAATAGGGATGACGGCTTGCATTTTTTCTATTTCTGTTTTGATTGCGGTAGGTGCGGCAAAAATGCCTACCCCCGCTTGGCCAAATTCCTTCATCAACGCACTATCATCAAATTCACCAACAATGCGTGGATGAATATGCCATTTATCAAACCATTGCTGCAGTTGAGTTCTTATACCCGTAGCATTGCCCGGCAGTAAGAACGGCGCATTATCCAGGCATGCGGGAAAGTCCTTTTTAAAAGCATCAGTTAGTTGCGGCGTAGCAAAAAAAGTAAGGTCAGACTCTCCCAGTGGCTGACTGAAACCGCGAATATTAATGCTCGGAGGTATTGGACTATCGGATATGACAAGATCAAGTTTATGCAGTACAAGATCGCCCAGCAGGGAATCAAGATCATTTTCCCTGCAACAAATACGCACGGAATCGGGCAACTGCAAGGCCGGTTCCAAGAGTCGATAAGCAATGGATTTCGGTACTACATCAGCTATACCAACCTTAAACATCAACACTGTTTTTTCGGGTTGATTGTAAATGGCATTTTGCATTTCACTACCCAAGGAAAAAATTTCATCTGCGTATGTCAAAACCATGCGGCCTGTATCCGTGAGCTCAAGATGACGGCCTACGCGATTAAATAATGCCACACCCAGGGATGCTTCCAGCGAACTCAGTTGCCCACTGATGGTTTGCGGAGTGAGATGCAACTGTGCGCTAGCTTTGACTATACTTTTTTCATTAGCAACCATCCAAAAATAATGCAGGTGTTTGTAATTAATCATGGTTAAACAAATCCTGTGATATTTGTTGAATAGAATACATATTTTTTACATAAACCATAGCCGAATATAATTTCATTTATGTTCGAATAATTCGATGTGTTTGCTAATACGCGCTAAATATAAAATATTTAATCGATTAATTCGATGTGACAATAAAGAATATTCGACTTTTTATTTATTAAAAGCCACTGTAACTTAAAAATCCATTTGGACATAACCAGCAGGTATAGATCATGATAATTGATATTCAAGCACGTAACGTTTCTCTGACCGAAACATTACGCAGTTATGTAGTTAAACGCATTAACAGCTCATTAACGGGTAATAACGATTATATCCAGCGTATTGTGGTACGACTTTCGGATATTAATGGACCCAAAGGCGGCATTGATAAACGCTGTCATATTCAGGTGGTAATTCCCCGTCAGCCTGATGTAGTCATTGACGATGTCGAGAGCAGCCTTTACGCTGCCGTTGATCTTGCAGCCAACCGCGCAGGTCGCACGGTAAGCCGGCTCGTCGCCAAATATCGTAAACACGATCGCTCAATGCCGTCATTTGCTTCGAGAACCAAAGCGCTTTTTAATTGAGAGAGGCGGGAGTATCCGGAGACGTGATTTATCGCATCTCTAAAACAAATCGAGACGCGATAAATCGCGTCTCTACTGATTTAAAGGGTTACTCGTCCAGAGAAAAGCCGACTTTAACTGTGACTTGCCAATGTGCGATCTTGCCGTCGGCTATATCTCCACGGGTTTCGACAACTTCAAACCAGCGCATGTCGTGGATGGTTTTTGATGCTTTGCTGATGGCATTTTCGATGGCTTGTTGCAAACCGGCAGTTGAGGAGCCAGTCAGTTCTATTTTTTTGTAAATATGGTCAGGCATGATCTTTTCCTCGTTGTGTGTAATAAAAATCCAGTTCTTGCAAGCGTTGCGGCGTGCCTATATCCATCCAGAATCCGCTGTATTTTTGTCCTGATACGCGCCGGTTTGCTATTGCCTGACGTAACAAAGGACCTAGTTTAGTTACCCCGGGAGGGGTATTAATAAACAGTTCAGGCCGGTACAGTCCTATTCCGCTAAAGGTAAATTTCTCGGTGCCGTTGTCAATAACTTTGCCTGTGCTATCCAGACCAAAATCTCCCTGTGGATGATGTTCAGGATTGTCGACCAGAACTAAATGGGCTAAATCAATTGTCAGGTTTTTCAGCTCGGCAAAAGGGAAGTCTGTGGCAATATCGCCATTGACGACCAAAAACGACTCTTTTCCCAATAAAGGCAAGGCGTTAATAATACCGCCGGCGGTTTCCAATGCCTGTTCGCCTTCAGGTGAATACTGTATACTTGCGCCATGCTGATAACCGGTACCCAGTTTTTCTTCGATTTGCTCGCCCAGATGGGCGTGATTAATGATGATGTCATAAAAGCCTGCGGAGACCAGTTGATGAATCGTATGTTCGATAATAGCCTTGCCGGCATAAGGCAGTAGCGGTTTGGGAATGCGATCCGTTAACGGGCGCATTCTTTCGCCACGCCCTGCGGCTAAAATCATTGCTTTCATGCGGTTAGAATTGTTGAGACTCGTCTTCATTGCGAGGAAGAACAGGTAAAATACTATGTGCAGTTAATACATGGTCCTGCAGGAAGTTATTAAAATCAGCAAATTCCGGATAAGCTGCGCTGACTGTTGCGACATAATTCAGAGTGCGGGGTATGTCGTTAAGATAGCTGGATTTATCGTCTCTTAAGTGCAGCCTGGAAAAAATGCCAATGGCTTTAAGGTGACGTTGCAATCCCATCAGATCAAACCAGCGTTGAAACTGGATCTTGCAGCAATTAATCAGATTTGCCCGCAGCAGCCGTTGATAATACCTGTCCATCCATTGTTCAACCTGTTGCATCGGCCATGCGATATAGCAATCCCGCAATAATGATACCAGATCATAAGTAATCGGACCAACGACAGCATCCTGAAAATCGATGACACCCGGGGAATTGCTATGTAAGACCATAAGATTGCGGGAATGGTAATCCCGGTGTACGCAGCTAACGGATTGCTCCAGAGCTGAGCTGACCAGAAGGGTACGTAGTGTTTCCCAAATTGATGCAGGAATTTGAATGTCCAGCAGTTGATTTAAAAACCATTCGTCAAAGATAGTCAGCTCTCTTAGCAGAAGCGCTTCGTTATAGCTTGGCAAGCCGCAGCTTTTGACATCTGTGTGTATTTGCAGTTTGAATAGACTGTCGAAAGCGCTTTGATATAACGTTTCAGCATTATTGGCATTAAGCTGATCCAAAAAACAGCGTGAGCCGAAATCTTCAAGTAGCAAGAACCCGTCAGCCAGATTTTGTTGAAAAATAGTGGGGACATTGACCTGAGAATGCTGGAGTAACTGGGCAATTCTTATAAAGGGTTCAAGGTTTTCTTTGTCCGGCGGAGCATCCATAACAATAAATTGTGCCTCTGGAGACTTGACTCTAAAGTAACGCCGGAAACTGGCATCGCTGGAAGCAGGTTCGCAAGAATCGATCGTCAATAATAGATCGTTCTCAAGCCAATCACGCATGGCTATTGTTCTTAAGTCTGTGGACATCATGATGATTTAAGTGAGATTAGTTATCTTGCTGTAAGTAAAATTGAGGTAAAATGGCAATCAGTCATTTTATTCGATTTATGATCCATTACGCTACTAAACATATATTTTTTATGCTCCGCCGTTTATCTCTGGTTTTTTTATCCCTGTTAACAGTATCCATCAGCTTTGCTAATGAAGCAATATGGTCGTGTGAGCAGAACAAGGAAAGTAAGGAATGGGTATGCGTTGGCGATAAAAAACCAGCAGCCAAAACCGGTGACTCAACGCTTCCAGCCAAGACCGAGTCGTTTAAAACCGTGCAACCGGTTGTATCTGAGCCTGCTGAAAACAAGGCTCCGGTTGTAGCTGAGCCGTCGCAAGTGACTGAACCGGTTAAACCGGAACCGGCTGAAATCATGCAGTCAGTTGTGCCGGAGGAAGTTCCGGTAACCAGGCAGCCGGTTATCAAGGTTAAACCGGTTGAAAGCGCTCAGCCGGTCGCCCCGCTGTTTGTTGAAGACAAGCAGTCGCTTGTAGCTGAGTCGGTTAAAGGTATTCAGCCTGGAAAATTGCCTGCTCCCCAAAAATCTGCTCTCGATGACAACAGGCTTTCCAGAGAGCAAGCTAGGCGTCCAGGCTGGAATTGTGATGCCAATAATGAGGATGGAAACTGGAATTGTCAGTTGGTTGGCGCAGATCCAAAAGGCCGGGCTCAAGTTTTGGCTGCGGAGGAGCCCGCAACAGGTTTACTGAATCCGGCGTTTGATCATAAACAGGAGCAAACCTTTAATACGCTTACGTCGCAGCTCAAATACGATCCCTGGGAAAACTGCTCTTTTACAGGAAAGGGTACGAAACGTGATTTTATGCCGGGAGCAGACCTGAGAGAAACTTCGCCACTGGATGTCAAATCGAATTATGGAGAAATATTTGAAAATGAAATTGGCAGTTATTTGGGTAATGTTGAAATGACCCGTGCTGATCAGCATGCATCATCTAATACGGCTCATTATGACAGTGTTTCAGAGGTATTGGATCTACACGGTGATGTCTATTACAGCGAAGATGAGCTGGCATTGCATAGTGACACAGCTACGCTCAAATTAGCCGCCGAGCAGGCTAAACTGAGGGATGTGCAGTTTATTGCGCCATCTGCCCCGCTCAGAGGCCAGGCGAATGTGGTTTATCGCGATAGTAAATCTTTTTCGCGTTACGATAAAGTCGCTTTTACCAGTTGTCGTCCCGGCAATCAGGATTGGGTTGTTCATGCTTCTGATTTGAAAATGAATAAAGTTTCCGGTAGGGGTTCCGCAAAAAATGCCTGGATCGAGTTTAAAAGCGTCCCTGTGTTTTATACGCCGTATATATCCTTTCCTATAGATAATAGACGGACTTCCGGGTTTCTAGCGCCGACATTCGGGAAAACGAAGAATAGCGGATTTAATTTATCGGCACCTTATTACTGGAACATTGCCCCCAACTATGATGCGACAATGTACCCCAGGTATTTGACCAAAAGAGGTCCGTTATTGGCAGGCAATTTCCGTTATCTGGCCGAACAATCAAGAGGCGATATTGCCGCGGAGTACATGCCTAATGATGACCTGCTCAACAAGGCGCGATATCTGGGCCACATTAGGAACATCTCGCAAATTACGCCTCATTTAAGTTCAGACGTTGATTTGAATTATGTTTCCGATAAAACCTATTTTGCCCAGCTTGGCAATGCACTGAGCTTCGCTAATAACAATTACCTTGTAAGCACTGCCAACGCTAATTATTCAATTCCAGGGGTTTCCTTTACCAGTCGGCTTGAGAATTACCAGTCAATTAATGAAACTATACCCGATTTCGCCCTTCCTTATCGAAAATTGCCGCAAATTAACCTTAATCTGGATCATGCTTTCCAGTTCATGCCGTTATATACAGCGATGGAAAATGAATATGTATATTTTCAACACAGTGATCTGATCAATGGTCAGCGTATAAATACCAAGCCCTCAGTCAGTGTCCCGTTGCAAACGTCCAACTCCTTTTTTACGCCTAAACTGTCTTTGCAGCACACTCAGTATTTCCTGAGTAATCAGTTGGAAGGAACACAGACACCTAACAGTGTTTCCCGAACCCTGCCTATATTTTCTGCAGATAGCGGACTGTTTTTTGAGCGGAATCTTGATATTGCCAATACTTCTTATTTGCATACGCTGGAGCCCAGGTTGTTTTATTTATATGTTCCTTATAAAAATCAAAATGATATACCTAATTTTGATAGCGCGCTGTATGATTTTCAGTTCAACAGTTTGTTCAGGGAAAACAGTTTTAGCGGCACCGACAGATTACAAAATGCCAATCAGATATCGACGGCCCTAACCTCGCGGTTGGTTGATGATGAATCGGGTTTGGAAAGGCTAAGATTGGGTGTGGGCGAGATTTTTTATTTTCGTGACAGACTGGTCACTGCGCCGGGTAATCCAATACAACCTGGTAGCTTTTCGAATGTGGTTACAGAGCTTAGCGGTGAGTTGACGCATCACTTATCTTTTACATCAGGGTTGCAATGGAATCCTGACCAGAATAGTATTCAAAGAGGCAAGGCGGGACTACATTTTAGCAATGAGTCTAATGAGATTTTCAATATAGGGTATCTCTATAGAAATAATCCGCTTATACCTGATGGAAGTAATGACATCACTAATAGCGATATATCATTCCGGTGGCCGATTTATGATAACTGGTATGCAATGGGGCGATGGCAGTATTCGTGGTTGTATAATACCACCCAGGACGGTTTTTTCGGTCTGGAAAAAGAAAATTGTTGTTGGCGTTTTCGCATACTCGGACGGCATTACATTAATAATATTCCTACCAGTAGTAACACCATTACTAATGCCAATCAGGTGACAGTACCCTCGGGTACCGCCCAGAACGGCATATTTTTCGAGATAGAGCTAAAAGGATTGGCCGCTCTTGGAAACGATCTGGACCTATTCTTTGAACAGACTATTTATGGTTATCGGAAACAAAAATGATTGATCGGAACAGTATAAAAATAGCGATTTTCATTTTATTGTTTTGCAGTCTATTGTTCAGCAGTTTTCTGGCAAGCGCTGAAGTTCTTGATAAAATTGTCGCTGTTGTTGAAGATGACGTTATACTTGAAAAGGAATTGGACAGGGAGGTATCGGCAATTACACAAAGAATACGAGCCAGCCAGACCCAGATGCCGCCGGAGTCTGTTTTGCGTAAACAGGTGCTGGAAAAAATGATAGTCGATATGCTGCAACGGCAATTAGCGGCGAAAGCGGGGATTACTGTTACCGAGGAAATGCTTAACAGTTCGGCTGCCGACATTGCTCAAAGAAATAATATGACTCTCGAGCAATTCAGGGCAGAACTGGATCGGCAGGGCATGTCTTATAAAAGCTTTTTGGATAATATGCGTAATGAAATTATTATCAATCAATTACGCAGCAGAGAAATAGGCGGGCGTATTAAAGTGACCGACAGGGAGGTTGAACACTATATGGAAACCCAGGAAAAAATTGGCGAAGAGGCGGGTCAATACCATTTGGGTCATATACTGATCGCCGTCAAGGAAGCCGCATCTGCATCAGAGATACAAAAAGCCAGCAGCAAAGCCGATGATCTGGTCAAGAAACTGCGTGCCGGCCAGGATTTTACCCAAACCGCGATGAGCGATTCTGACGACGACAATGCGTTGAAAGGCGGTGATTTGGGTTGGCGCAAACCCAGCGATGTGCCGACGCTGTTTGCTGACAGGGTCAGCAAAATGCGTCCGGGCGAGGTGGCAGATCCTGTTCGCAGCCCCAGTGGTTTTCATATTATTAAAATGCTGGAAGTCAAGGGTCTTGATAATCATATCATTACCAAAACCAAGGTTCGGCATATTTTAATCAAAACCAATGAATTGATAGATGATGAAGAGGCGCAAAAGCGGTTGCTGGCATTAAAATCGCGTATTGCGGACGGTGATGATTTTGCGGCGCTGGCACGCGCTCATTCGGATGATAAAGGCTCGGCATTAAAGGGTGGCTCACTGGATTGGGTAGGTCCCGGAGACTTGGTCAAACCGTTTGAAGAAGCTATGGGAAAATTGGACATCAATGAAATCAGTGATCCTGTACAAACCCAGTTTGGCTGGCATTTGATTCAGGTTCTTGAAAGGAAAAGTAAAGATGATAGTGTAGAACAAAAAAAGAACCTGGTCAGGGATGCCATTCGTAAACGAAAAATTGAAGAAGAAACGGAGCTTTGGATGCGCCGGTTACGTGATGAAGCTTATGTGGAGATTTACCTTTAATTTCCACGTCTACCCGAAGAATAAATATAAAACGCTGTATTCCTCGTGGTGAAAATGTTGAATAATTTATGGTCGATAACTTAAGTAAAGAAGAGCCGTTGAAACATCGATTACAGCAGATTCTAAATAGCGAGAGTCTGGATACTCACCGTAGCTTGATCAGCACTATAGCTGCTGAACTGGAAATCGATAATTTAACTTGCGCTGCGGCGCTGGTGCGTTTGTTTCAGACTATTAACCCCCAGACATTCCTCGCGGATCAAAAAACAGAGCATCAGCAGTCATCAAAAAGCAGTCAGCAGCATATTAAAATGGTTCGTTATCGCCTGGACGTTGGCAGTAAACACCAGATCACACTGGAAGGTCTTAAAAAAGTATTGATTGAAGAATCGGGCGTTGATAAAAACAATATCAGTAATGTCAATATTCAAGGTTTATACACGCTTATTGAGCTACCTGATGAAATGCCGCCGGATATATTTCAACATCTAAAATCGGTAGAAATTAACCAGCATAAGCTGGATATAAGACGTGTAAAATCCCGTAATAATAAGCGCGGGAATCATCACATTCGCCGGGGACGGCAACATAATCCCAAGTCCGGCAATGAAGTTTCAGATCAGGTCAAAAGTAAAAATTGACAAGTTATAAAATGTACTTCTTTAGGCTAGGGTTTTGCACACATGACACACAAACTGATGTTAGGCTGGCGCGAATGGGTGGGGTTGCCGGAATTTAACATTACCCAGATCAAGGCTAAAGTCGATACCGGCGCGCGTTCATCGGCTTTACATGCGTTTATTATTGATCCTTATCGAAAAGGCGGGCAGCGCTGGATTATGTTTGCTATTCATCCCCTACAGAGACGCACCGATGTATCGATTGAATGTCACGCTCCGATTAAAGACCGGCGTCTGGTATCAGATTCCGGAGGCCATAAACAGCGCCGCTATGTCATAGAAACCCGGTTAATTTTAGGACAATCGCTTATTACAGCAGAAATGACGCTGACCAATCGGGATACTATGCTGTTTCGGATGCTGATAGGCAGGACTACAATGAATAATCGTTTTATTATTGATCCGAGTGCTTCTTATTTGCAGGGGAAACCGGATTTTTCCGGAGGCCATCGCTGATTGAAGCAGGCGTTATGGTTAAATGATGTCATTGTTCCTGATCTGTCGATAGGCAATCGGGAATAACATATGGTTTATCGCATTTTTGTCACTAAACACCTCAATCAAATGCGAATTTTCCAGTGCTGAAAGCTCATGATGAACTTTACTTATAAGTTTATATTGAGCTCGATATTACAGATACGCTTCTTCCGGGCCAGCCGGTTTTGGTGGCAGAGAAAATACTTTCAGCACAATATTGTTAAGACGAATGTTTAGCGGTTCAATAAAATATTACTTGGGGCAAATTGCTGCTTTTTTTCTTGTATAAATCGCGCAGTTTGTGTTTTCAGAGTGTTGAGAATTTTTTTGTACCCGGTCTCATTGATTTCACCGCGTCGAAAATTTTATTAAAGCTCTGTTTTTTTCCAAATTCAATGCAAATAAACTCAGCATGTCTTCAATCACGCGTTCAGAATCCAGTTTCGACTCGCTATGCCCAGTATGTTGCTGATTTCGCAAGCTGCGATAATAATTCGATAAATCCTGATGTTGAGCGACACTGATTTGTTTATGTTTAAATAATTCATCGAGCTTTCAACCCATTACGCGCACCCTCTTCTCCCACCACTTTAGTCATGCCCAATAAGGGGGCATTGACGCAATCCTCTTGTATTCGTGTAATATGGGCATAACGGGTATACCTACCCAAAATGGACAGCACCAAAGATCCCAAGACAGTTATCTTTTTAGGGGCGTTAGGACTGGTATGGCGAAAGGGACATTCTTCAACCCAAGGCATCAAGCGATGCCCCGTTTTTAAATATTGTATGAAAAAAGCCAGTTGGCCCAAGGTGGTTACTTGTGCCTGTGGATCCCATTCAATATGTATTTTTCCATTAAAGGTGTCGGCAATCAGTGCGCTTGTTTCTGACTTTTTAGGCGTAAATGCTGGCTCACCCGGTGGGTGAATAACTTTAGGAGGTAAAATCATGGCTCGGCTCAAAAAATACAAGCCTTACAGATTTTATGTTTTTATTCAACTGCGATTTTTAGGATAAAAGGAACAGCGATCGGCAACTTGACAGAACCTGCTTCGAGCGGTGTCTGGTAGTTAAGTATCCGGCAGGGCCGATTGTTTAGTGAGTTAACTATGTTGACGCAGACGCAGATCATCGCCCCGCGAAACTTTTAGCGCATGTGCATCCCCCTCCCTGCAAAACTTT
>JAQTMV010000015.1 GCA_028714175.1 Methylococcales bacterium | reverse complement strand
GGTGCGTCCATTCTGGTGTTGGGCACATTATTGGCGTGATTTGGTGAGGCCCATGTGTAATTGCCCGGCGGTTGTGCAATTGGCACGCGTCCCGTTGATATTCATCTTAATGGTCTGATCAAGATGGGTGCGACTATTACCGTCGAAGGCGGTTTTATTCATGCCAAAGTTGATCGGCTTAAAGGTTGCCGCCTGGTGCTTGAACAAATTACCGTTACCGGTACCGAAAACTTGTTGATGGCTGCGACGCTGGCGAAGGGCACGACGATTATTGAAAATGCCGCTAAAGAGCCTGAAGTTACCGATTTAGCCCATTTTCTGAATGCAATGGGGGCTAAAATTTCCGGCATAGGTACGGATATCCTGGTGATTCAGGGTGTTGAGAGTCTGGGTGTAGAAAATCTGCACTATGACATTCTTCCTGATAGAATCGAAACCGGCACTTACCTGATTGCCGCAGCAATTACCGGCGGCAAAGTCAAACTTAAAAATACCCGCCCTGATATTCTGGATGCCGTTCTGGAGAAATTAATCGAAGCGGGCGCTGAAATCACGCTAGGCAAGGACTGGATTCAACTGGACATGCACGGTAAAAAACCCAAAGCAGTTTCGCTTCGTACGGCGCCATACCCCGCCTTCCCAACGGATATGCAGGCCCAGTTTATCGCGATGAACTCCGTCGCCGACGGAGTGGGTGTTGTTATCGAAACAATTTTTGAAAATCGCTTCATGCACGTCCAGGAACTGCAACGCATGGGCGCCGACATTAAGCTTGAATCCAATACCGCCATTTGTACAGGCGTTGCAAAACTCACCGGTGCACCGGTGATGGCAACGGATTTGAGAGCATCCGCGAGTCTTGTGGTAGCGGCGCTGGTTGCCAAAGGCGATACGCTGGTTGATCGCATTTACCATATAGACCGGGGTTACGATCACATCGAGGAAAAGCTCACACAATTGGGAGCGACGATACGTCGCGTCCCAAGATAAGATTTCAACATGCTAACCATCGCCGTATCCAAGGGCAGAATTTATGAAGAAGCCTTGCCTTTATTGGCAGAGGCCGGTATTACGCCGGTTGACGACCCGAAAACATGCCGCAAGCTGATTTTACAAACTACGCGTGATGACGTTCAGCTGGTTATTATTCGCGCGGCCGATGTGCCTACGTTTGTCGAATATGGTGCCGCCGATTTTGGTATTGCCGGAAAAGACGTGTTGCTGGAACACGGCGCTGACGGTCTTTATGAACCGTTGGATTTGAACATCGCCTGTTGCAGGCTAATGACTGCGGCGCATAAAGATGCGCCCAAACAGCGTGGCCGCATACGTGTTGCCACCAAATACGTCAAAATAGCTCAGAGTTATTTTGCCAGTAACGGCATACAAGCCGAGATCATTAAATTATACGGCTCAATGGAGCTTGCGCCCCTGGTCGGTCTTGCCGATTGTATCGTTGACCTTGTGGATACCGGCAATACCTTGAAAGCCAATGATCTCGAACCGCGAGATCTTATTATGAATATAAGCTCCAGGCTCGTGGTCAACAAAGCGGCAATGAAAATGAAACATGAAGCGATTGCGGCATTGCTGGCTCAATTTGAACAAACCCTGGCAAAGAGGTAAGCCAATGTCCGCTTTAAAGATTACTAAACTCGATGCGTCATCCGCCGATTTTAACCGGCAATTACTACGGCTGCTGGCCTTGGATGAAGCTGACGACAGAGATATCCATCGGCAGGTATTGGATATTATTGCTGATGTTCGCAAAAACGGTGATAAAGCCGTCATTGACTACACTAACCGCTTTGATCATCGTAATATCACGGATGCCGGCAAACTGGAATTGGCCAAAGAAACGCTTAAATCAGCCTGGGAGAAATTGCCTGTTGATCAGGCGCAAGCGCTGCAAATCGCCGCCGACCGCATTCGCGCCTATTCCGAACAGCAAAAATTGCAGTCCTGGCAATACACTGAGGCTGACGGCACTGTACTGGGGCAGAAAATAACCGCGCTGGATCGCGTTGGCCTCTATGTGCCGGGCGGAAAAGCCGCCTATCCCTCGTCGGTATTGATGAACGCTATGCCGGCAAAAGTAGCGGGTGTTGGCGAACTGATTATGGTCGTGCCCGCACCTCAGGGTGAAACCAATGATCTGGTTCTGGCGGCAGCCTTCCTGGCAGGTGTGGATCGTGTCTTTGCCATAGGCGGGGCGCAAGCAGTTGCCGCCCTTGCCTATGGCACGGAAACCATTCCTGCGGTCGCAAAAATTGTCGGCCCCGGCAATATCTATGTCGCTACTGCCAAAAAGCTGGTGTTCGGTCAGGTGGGTATCGATATGATTGCAGGACCCTCGGAAATTTTAATTATTTGCGACGGTAAAACCAATCCCGACTGGATAGCAATGGATTTATTTTCACAGGCAGAGCATGATGAAAATGCCCAGGCCATATTAATCAGCAATGATAGCGCCTATCTCGACGCTGTGGAGCAAAGCATCAATAAATTATTGCTGGAAATGGAGCGCACCGAGATCATTAAAGCCTCTTTATCAACGCGCGGCGCATTAATAAAAGTCAGCAGCCTGGATAAAGCCGCCGAGATTGCCAACATTATTGCCCCGGAGCATTTGGAGCTCTCTGTTGAAGACCCGGAAGCATTGTCTAAAAATATTCGCCATGCGGGCGCTATCTTTATGGGGCGCTTTACCGCTGAAGCCTTGGGTGATTACTGCGCCGGCCCTAATCATGTTTTGCCGACATCAAGTACCGCACGTTTTTCATCACCTTTAGGCGTCTATGATTTCCAGAAGCGCTCCAGTTTAATCAACTGTTCTCAAACGGGGGCGGTTACACTGGGTAAAACCGCATCGATACTGGCGCGTGGCGAAAGTTTGACTGCTCATGCCCGCTCGGCTGAATATAGAATGAAATCAGGTTAAAGGTACAAGGCGAATGGTACAGGTGGTATTTGCGTCTTTCACGTTTCGTCTGTTTTTGCCTTTCGCCTTTTGCCTTGAACCTTAATCATGACCAAAAATAATAATCTGATTTCTTCAGTTTTCCGCAAGGAAGTATTGGCTATGTCTGCCTATAAGGTAGCAGACGCGCAGGGTTTAATTAAACTGGATGCGATGGAGAATCCTTATAACTGGCCTGAAGACATTAAAAAAGATTGGCTGGAGACGCTAAAAGACTGTCCGTTAAACCGTTATCCAGACTCTGAAGCCCGTCAGCTTGTTCAAACGATCAAACGTTTGAATCAAATACCCGATCAGTTTGATGTGTTGCTGGGTAACGGGTCCGATGAAATTATTCAGTTACTGTTAATGGCGTTGCCTTATGCCGCCTGTGTTTTGGCGCCTGCTCCAGGTTTTGCAATGTACAAACAGCTGAGTGATTGTTTGGGACTGGATTATCAGGGCATTTCTTTACTTTCCGGCACCTTTGATCTGGATTTACCAGCGATGCTCTCTGCTATAGAACAGCACCAGCCTTCCGTTATTTTCCTTGCCTTTCCCAATAACCCTACCGGCAACCTGTTTAACGAGACATCGATTCGGGGCATTATCGAAACAAGCGAAGGTTTAGTGGTGATAGATGAAGCCTACGCTCCTTTTGCCGGGGCCAGTTTTATCAATGCCCTGGCTCAGTATGACAATCTGCTGGTCATGCGCACCGTCTCCAAACTGGGGCTGGCGGGACTGCGTCTTGGCTACATAACAGGCAACCCCGGGATTATTGAACAACTCAATAAAATTCGGCTGCCCTACAATATTAACAGTCTTACACAACTCAGCGCAGACTTCGCCTTGTCCAATAAAGCGTTGTTTGATGAGCAAACCCAAAAAATTTGCGCCGAACGGACTATGGTTTTTAACCGGCTTAATGAGCTTGACGGCATAACCGCTTACCCAAGTGCGGCAAATTTTATCTTGTTCAGAACGCCTGAGAAGCAGGCAAGCACTATTTTTGCTTCGATAAAGCAACAAGGTGTGTTAATTAAAGACCTGAGCAGTCAGGGCGGCCTGTTAAGCAATTGTCTGCGGGTCACTATTGGCAAACCGGAGGAAAATGCAGCGTTTCTTGCGGCTTTGAAAAAAAGCCTGTCCAAGTTTTAATTATGTACGGCGATGCTAAACAGGATTTCCTGCTGGATAAAATCAACAAGTTTATTTAAATACAACTGCTTATGATTATTGTGTCCAACGTATCGGCACTGCGTTAGATAAATACACTGTATCATCTTAAACAATTCAATATAAGCACTTCAAATTCACTGGCTTCTAGTGGTATATTGGCAAAAAATAAAAAGTGCTGTAAAGCCACGAATATAATCAGGAGAATTCTATAATGAATAATGAAGGCGTCGATAAGTCCAAACGCCAGTTTTTAACCACGGCTCTGACTGTGGTTGGCGCTGTCGGTACAGGCTATATAGCTGTCCCTTTTCTTGCTCAAATGCAGCCTAGTGTTAAAGCAATGGCAGCAGGTGCACCTGTTGAAGTTGATATTAGTAAAATGGAACCCGGGCAATTGCTTCGAGTTGCCTGGCGCGGCAAGCCAGTCTGGATACTTAATAGAACCCCCGAGGTTCTTGCAACATTAAAAACCCTGGACAGCGAACTCAGAGATCCTCTTTCTGATGAATCTGAACAGCCTCCCTCCAGTAAAAACCCGGTACGATCCATTAAACCTGAAATTTTTGTTGCTGTCGGTTTATGTACACATTTAGGGTGTTCACCCACTTTTCGCCCGGAAATAGCGCCTAATGATCTTGGTAATAAATGGAATGGCGGTTTTTTCTGTCCGTGTCATGGCTCCTGGTTTGATCTTGCGGGTCGTGTATACCGCGGTGTTCCTGCACCCACAAATTTGGTGATCCCGCCTTACCGCTATGTTACCGATACACAGCTCATCATTGGTGAGCCCTCTGAGGAGAAAACCGCATGAAACCTTCCCGTTTAACTGACTGCGGCAACTGGGTATTGGATCGTTTCCCGTTGACTAAATTCTGGAATGAGCATATGGCGCACTATTACGCGCCTAAAAATTTCAACTTCTTTTACTTCTTTGGCTCGTTGGCATTGCTGGTTTTAGTCATCCAGATTGTTACCGGTATTTTGTTGACGATGAATTACAAGCCGGATGCTAAACTGGCATTCGACTCTGTTGAATACATTATGCGTGATGTGCCTTGGGGGTGGCTGGTGCGCTATATGCATTCAACCGGTGCCTCTGCCTTTTTTATCGTTATTTACCTGCATATGTTCAGGGGTCTGATTTACGGATCATTCAAGCACCCGCGTGAACTGATCTGGATTTTCGGCATGCTGTTGTTTGTTGCATTAATGGCCGAAGCCTTCATGGGTTATTTATTGCCGTGGGGACAGATGTCATATTGGGGGGCGCAGGTCATTATTTCTTTGTTTAGCGCCATTCCTGTTATCGGCGATGAATTATCGCTGTGGATCAGAGGCGATTATGTTGTTGCCGATGCAACCTTGAACAGATTCTTCGCTTTTCATGTTATCGCGGTGCCTTTGGTGTTGATAATGTTGGTCTTCATGCATATTATCGCGCTGCATGAAGTGGGTTCCAACAATCCTGACGGTGTCGAAATCAAGGAATCCAAGGACCCCTGGGGGCATCCTGTGGATGGTATTCCTTTTCATCCTTACTATACCGTTAAAGACATAGTCGGTGTTGCTGTATTTTTTCTGTTTTTTGC
This sequence comes from Methylococcales bacterium, assembly GCA_028714175.1. Classification (GTDB taxonomy): domain Bacteria; phylum Pseudomonadota; class Gammaproteobacteria; order Methylococcales; family Methylomonadaceae; genus JAGXGJ01. The sequence goes on along the minus strand of JAQTMV010000015.1, from coordinate 34,950 downwards.
GACGGTTATTTTTTACATGCCTGAAATGGGCGGTTATTTTCTCGAACATGCCAATTTTATCCCGGCGGATCCAATGAAAACCCCTGAACATATCGCGCCAGTCTGGTATTTTACGCCGTTTTATTCTATTTTAAGGGCTATTCCTGATAAATTTGCCGGCGTTATTGCCATGGGCGGATCTATCGTCGTGCTGTTCCTGTTGCCTTGGCTGGATCGTTGTAAAGTTAAATCCATTCGTTATCGCGGCGGTATTTTCAAAAAAGCCTTGTTGTTGTTTGTTATTAGTTTTATCGGTCTGGGTTATCTGGGTACTCAACCTGTAACGCCGGTAGCGACGATCTTTGCCAGGCTTTTTACCGCAATTTATTTTGGCTTTTTCATGTTAATGCCCATATACACTCGCTGGGAAAAAACCAAGCCGGTGCCAAAAAGCTTGACCAAAATACATAGCCTTGAGGAGCAATTACATACTCTTGAAGAGCAATTGCCGGCGTTGCTTGATGAAATTACCGAATTAAAACCAGTGGACACAGAAATAGGTCATCCTGCTTTTAAAAGCTCCTTTTTTACCAGAAGGCCTAATCCTGAAGGCATGATCAATGTTATCAATCGGTTAGCAAAAAAACTAAAAGAGAGTCTTGATTAATATGAAATCGTTTATAACAATCCTGTTGCTATTATTAACGCTCTCTTTCGGCGTTCATGCTTCCGAAGAAGTAAAACTGCAAGAAGCCAATATTAATCTTACTGATAAGGCTTCATTACTACGCGGCGCCAACCACTATGTTACCTATTGTTTAGGTTGTCATTCCGCCAAATATATGCGCTATCTGCGCATTGCGCTGGATGCAGGTGTTGATGAAAAGACTGTATTAAAAGATATTGCTCCGGAAGGAGCAAGTATTTATGATCAGCTGCACAGCGCCATGAACAAGCATGATGCGGAAAAATGGTTTGGTACACAACCGCCCGACTTGTCGTTAATTGCCAGATCGCGTGGCGCGGATTGGTTATACAGCTATTTAAAAAGCTATTATATCGAACCGGGCAGTCCTAGAGGGGTAAACAATTTGATTTTTGAAGATACCGCGATGCCCAATCCACTTTGGCAATTGCAAGGGGAACAGCATGCTGTTTCCAGAAAAACAATTTGGGGAGAATATACCGAGTTGGTTCTTGAAGAGCCCGGCACCTTATCCGAAAGAGAATTTGATCTTTTTGTCAATGACTTGGTTAACTTTCTGGTTTATGTCGGAGAGCCCGTCCAGATGGAAAGGCAAAGTATGGGCAAGTATGTGATAATTTTCCTGTTTATGTTCCTGGTAATTGCCTATCTGCTGAAAAAGGAATACTGGAAAGATGTCCATTAATTGCTGTTGAAGCACCAGTTTAAATAAACAGGGACGTTTTTTATACCTATATTCTAAATAACGCTATCAATCAAACACCTGACATTTTATGCTACAATAGCCTTTTTTGCTGCCCTACACGTCCAAAGAGGTTGTTATTTGTGGCCAATAATATTATTACTCGTAAATCTGTAATGACGCTTTTTTCGTCTCCAACATGTGCAATGAGCCACTGTGCTCGCTTTGTTTTACACGAGAAAGGGGTTACTGCAGACATAGAATATTATGACCCGACTGATCCTCCTGAGGATTTACTGGAACTTAATCCTACCGGTACCTCACCAACGCTGATAGAACGTGATTTGGTCCTTTATGATTCACGTATCATTATGGAATATCTGGATGAGCGTTTTCCGCATCCGCCTTTGCACCAAATGGATCCCGTTTCACGTGCAAATGCCAGAATGCTGATTAAACGTATCGATCAGGACTGGTACCAATTACTGGATGAGATTTTATATTCAGGCGAGAAGAAATCAGCGCGTGCCAAGAAAATGCTCAGAGAAAGCATATTATCCGCGGCGCCCATTTTTGCCGCCAGACCTTATTTTATGAGTGATGAGTTTTCTCTGATAGATTGCGCTATTGCGCCTTTATTATGGAGACTGCCCAGTATTGGCATTGATGTGGCTACGCCAAATGAAGTGATTACTAATTATGCCCAGCGCATTTTCAGAAGACCTGCATTCAAGCGCAGTCTCAGTGAAGCTGAAAAAGAAATGGCAGATATATTAAAATGACCCCGCTGAAGCCCTATTTAATTCGTTCAATTTATGAATGGATAGTCGAAAACAATCTAACGCCGTATCTTCTGGTTGATGCAGAAAACAAGCATGCGATTTTGCCGCAACAATTTGTTGAAGACGGCAAGATTGTGTTAAATGTAAGGCCTGAAGCCATACAAGGGCTTTCTTTTGGCAATGAGGAAATTCAATTCAATGCACGGTTTAGCGGAAAACCCATGCATATTGTCACACCTGTAGCCGCAGTGATGGCAATCTATGCCAAAGAAAATGGTAAAGGCATGATCTTCGACCAGGAAGAGGTCGAGTCTGATGAAACGCCGCCGCCAGAAAACAAGCCGCCGGGCAAGCCCACTTTGCGGGTTGTCAAATAACAAAAATTATAAGCCAATTTTATACAAACCAAAAAACCAGGCCGCGCATATTATTTATTTAGCAAAATTCACATCAGGAAGAATATAGTCGGTGCCTGTTGCATCTATATCGTACAACCCTGCCAACTGGTTATCGCTATATGCACTGTAGGTCCGCAAGATAATTTCCGCCAGTCCCGTTACCAGCTTGTAATCGGCGAGATGTTCCAGACTTATCCAGCTAGCCTCGGCTACATCACTCTGTGCGATTGGGAAGCTATTTTCTTCATTCATCAACAGGGCCAGATAATCAATAATAACATAGTGAAAGCCTTCAATGCGCCTTTCAACGACCGCGACTATATGTTTAACGCTGGTTTCAAGGCCTGTTTCTTCTTTTATCTCTCGTTGACAGGCTCCAGCCAAGGATTCTCCTGGTTCCAGTTTGCCGCCTGGAACAGACCAAAAACCCATAGCGGGAGGCTGGTTACGCTGAATCATTAATACCTGTTTCCGGTTATTAAACACGATACCGCCGACTCCGATAGCGGGTACAGGTAATGATTGTGTGCAGATTTTTTGCATATCATCCTCGAACTTTCAATTTTTCATATCACGTATGCTTTTTAGTTGTATAGTAATCACTCTTGAAATCAATAGACAGATTCTTTCGAGACTATGCCAAAAGAAAATAATCCCAACATTCTCATGAGGTGAACCATGAACCCGCTAAAATATCCTCTTTCAGTATCTCTGTTATTGGCCAGTTTTTGGGCAGCGCCGGTTTTTGCCGCTGATTTGAATGCCGGTGAAAAAAAAGCCGCCACCTGTTTGGGCTGTCATGGTCCCAAGGGTAAAAGCAGCAATGCTCAATGGCCTAATTTGGCAGCTCAACAATCGATGTATTTGATTAATCAAATGAAGGCATTCAAATCGGGAACTCGCAGCAATCCGATGATGCAGTCTATGGCTGCTAACCTGAGTAATGACGATATTGATAATTTAGCCGCTTATTTTTCCAGTCAACCACCTGTTAGCGCGGGCGGCGATCCAGACCTGGCAAAAACAGGAAAAGCTAAGGCAAGCATGTGTTTTGGATGTCATGGTTCAGCCGCCGCAGGTAATGGTCAATTTCCAAGACTTGCGGGCCAGCATCCGGAATATCTGATAAAGCAATTAAACAGCTTCAAGGCAGGCGTGCGTAAAAATGGGCTGATGCAGGCTGTTGCGGGCGGTCTTTCCGAAGATGAAATAAAGGCATTGGCGGCATATTTTGGCTCTTTAGAATAGTGGCCTTATCCCGACAGGTTATTAAGAGGACTGAATTATTTGCCCGGCGGCAAATTCAAAGCCCTCTCTTTGAGTGCAAGCGCGGCATCGTGGACTGCTTCCGACAAAGTAGGCCGTGCATGTATGGTTCTGGCCAAGTCTTCGCTGCTGGCAGAAAACTCCATTGCCAGCACGGCTTCGGTTATCAGTTCAGAGGCCTGCGTCCCAATGATATGAACGCCAAGTATCATGTCGCTCTCTGCCTGGCTTATGATTTTTACCATACCTTCGGCTTTGCCCATCGCTTGTGCCCGGGCGGTCGCGTGTAACGGAAAAATTCCGATATTGATAGCTTCGCCTATCGCGTGCAAGGCTTGTTCGGTTTGACCTACCCACGCTATTTCGGGTTCGGTGTAAATAACGCTGGGGAGGTTGTTGTAATTGATTGGGCTATGAACGCCTGCAATGTGTTCGGCAACGAATACACCTTCTTCTATGCCTTTATGAGCCAGCATCGGTCCGAGTAAAGTCAGGTCGCCGATGGCATAAACGCCGGGCAGGTTGGTCCGGAAATTTTCATCGACATGGACATAGCCGTTTTCATCCAGCAATAAATTGGCCTCAGGGGCTGCCAGAGTCTCCGAATTGGGTTTGCGACCGGATGCTACAATGAGTTTATCAACACGCAGGGTATGATTGCCGTCCTGATCCTGATAATTAACCGTGACTTTCTTGTTGCTTTTTTTAGCAGAAACAACCCGTGCGCCCAGGCGCAAATCCAGTCCCTGTTGAGTATAGATACGATAGGCTTCACGTGAAATTTGCTGGTCGAGTACCGATAAAAAATTCTCCTGAGCCTCCAACAATATGGTTTCAGCGCCGAATCTGTTCCAGATGCTCGCTAATTCCAGCCCTACGATTCCGGCGCCAATAACGGCCAGTTTTTTGGGTAATGCATCAAGATTCAAAGCGGCAACGGAATCAATGATAAATTCATTGTCTATCTGGGCACAGGCCAACTTGATAGGGGATGAGCCGGCAGCAAGAATAATATGCTGAGCGTCAAGTATTGACGGGGTTGAAGTTGCTACAGGCATTACAGACACTTGTCGGCCATTCAATAAACTGGCATTGGCATGGATATGGTCAATCTTGTGATGAGCAAATAAATCAGCCATTTTTTGACTGATTGCGTCAATGATCTTGTCCTTGCGCTTGATTATTTGCGGCATATCCATGCTTATATTTTCAGCATGAATCCCGTGATTTTTTATCTCGTGATTGAGCAGATGATAGATTTTTGCCGACTCCAGCAATGTCATGGAGGCAACACAGCCGGCATTGAGGTGAGAGCCGCCCAGCCGGCTTTGACCTTGTTTATTACGCCAGCTATCAATACAGGCTGTTTTAAAGCCGAGCTGTGCACAGCGAATAGCGCTGGCATAACCCGCAGGCCCTGCACCGATGACGATAACGTCGTAATATGTTTGCTTTGTTGGCATGGTGTTAAATGTTAAGCAGAAGGTGAGCGGGAGCTTCCAGGCATTCTTTTATCGTGACTAAAAATTGTACGGCTTCGCGCCCATCAACCAGACGATGATCATAAGAGAGAGCCAGATACATAATCGGTCTTATGACAATCTGGCCATTTTCGACAACGGGCCGCTCTTTTATCGCGTGCATACCTAAAATGGCGCACTGGGGCGGATTGAGTATCGGCGTGGACAGCATCGACCCAAACACGCCGCCGTTGGTGATAGTAAACGTGCCGCCTTTTAATTCGTCGTAGGTTAATGTACCTGCTCGTGCTTTTTCACCAAAATCAGCGATACTTTTTTCAATGCCGGCAAAATCCAGTTGATCGGCATCGTGCAATACCGGCACAATCAGGCCGCGCGGCGTGCTGACGGCAATGCCCAGGTCATAGTAGCCATGATAGATAATATCATTACCGTCAATGCTGGCGTTGACGGCGGGGAAGTGCTTTAAGGCCTCAATTGAGGCTTTAACAAAAAACGACATAAAGCCCAGCTTGACAGCATGTTTTTGTTCGAATCGAGCCTTGTACTGGTTACGAAGATCAATGACATTCTGCATGTTGACTTCGTTGAATGTGCTTAGCATTGCGGCATTTTGTTGAGCTTGTAACAGACGTTCGGCAACTTTTGCTCTTAATCGGGTCATCGCAACACGTTGTTCAGGGCGCAGATTTGATGCAATCGTTGCCGGTTCGACTGGTTTAGCTGTTTCCGGCTTGGCTTGTAGATGCACAATCTTTTGCGTTTCTGCGGTTGTCTTTTGCGTCTCTACAGTTGCCTTTTCAGTCTTTACGTCTGCTGTTTGTTTGTTGAGATGTTCCAGCACATCTGTTTTGGTTAGCCGGCCGCTTTTTCCGGTACCTGTTATAACCGAAGGGTCCAGGATGTTTTCGTGAATCAGGCGACGTACCGAAGGACTTAACGGAATATCTTCCCCGTTGGTTACCGGCGTTTTTGCGACCGTTGCTAGATTATCGGGTTTAGACTGCTCTTGGTCAGGTTGAGATTCCAATAAGGCCAGTAACTCGCCGCCGGTAACGATAGCGCCATTATCCTTAAGTATCTGGCTGAGTATGCCCGATTCAGGTGCGGTGACTTCAAGCGTTACTTTATCGGTTTCAAGATCGACAAGGCTTTCGTTTTTATTGACATAATCACCGGCTTGTTTATGCCAGCTGATCAGCGTTGCATCGGCAACAGATTCGGGTAGATTGGGGACTAGGACTTCAATGCTCATGTTATTTTCCTGAGGGGGCACTGTAAAGGGCCGAATGAACGACAGCTTTTTGTTGTTCTATATGGACTTGAAAATTGCCTACAGCGGGCGCTGCCGAGGCCTCACGTCCGGCATAAGTTACGCTGATATGGGCTGGGAGATTGTCGGTAAAGTGATGTTTGGATTGATACCAGGCACCCTGGTTTTTTGGCTCTTCCTGGCACCAGATGAATGCTTCCAAATGGATATATTTTGCAATTTCCGCTTTGAATAATTTATCAGGGAAAGGATAAAGTTGTTCGATACGGGCAATGGCAACATGTTCAAGATTATCTAACCGGCGCGTTTCCAACAGATCATAATAAACTTTACCCGCACATAAGACAAAGCGGGTGACTTTTTTGGGATTGATGTCATCCTGCTCGCCGATAACAGGCTGAAATTGTCCGTTGGTCATATCTTCAAGCGTGGAAACTGCAAGTTTATGCCGCAGTAGACTTTTAGGGCTCATCACGATCAGTGGTTTACGATACGGACGTATTAACTGGCGGCGCAACAAATGGAATATTTGTGCCGGTGTTGTCGGATTGCAAACCTGGATATTATGCTCGGCGCACAATTGCAGAAAGCGTTCAAGTCTGGCGGACGAGTGTTCCGGGCCCTGCCCTTCAAAACCATGCGGCAACAACATAACGAGGCCGCACAAACGGCCCCATTTGGTTTCTCCTGAGCTGATAAACTGATCTATAACCACTTGAGCGCCATTGGCAAAATCGCCAAATTGCGCTTCCCAGATGACCAGCGTATTAGGCATTGTTGTACTGTAGCCGTATTCGAAACCCAATACGCCAGCCTCGGACAACAGGGAATCATAAATCTGTGCGCGGCCTTGATTCTTGTCCAGATTTTTAATCGGCGTGTAAGTTTTATTATTGATTTGGTTATGTAAAATTGCATGCCGGTGAGCAAAGGTGCCGCGCCCCACGTCCTGACCGATCAGGCGAACATGGTATTTTTCAAGAATGAGGCTGGCATAAGCCAGGTTTTCAGCAAATCCCCAATCCAGAGGCATCGCGCCAGCGGCCATCTTGCGACGGTTATCCATGACTTTAGCGACTCTGGGATGCAATTCAAAACCGGCGGGAAGCCGCTGCATTCTGTCATTACAAAAGCGCAGCTGGTCCAGTGAAATGGCTGTATTGCAGGGGCTATCCCAGCTTTTATCATGGTATTGATGCCATTGATTGGTGTAGGAATAACTGGAATTTTCTAGTACAGGTCTGGAAACAACTCGACCCGCTTCAAGCAATTTTTGGTAATCCTGCTCCATTACTGCTGATTGTCCATCGGTAATAATCCCTTCGCTGATCAGTTTTTGTGCATAAAGCTTTCGCGCGGTTTTGTGTTTGCGGATTTTTCTATACATGATGGGCTGGGTGGTTGCCGGTTCGTCAGCTTCGTTATGGCCAAGACGGCGATAGCAAATAAGATCTATGACCACATCCTTATTGAAGGTCATCCGGTAATCGAGAGCGAGTTTTGTAACAAATATAACCGCTTCCGGATCATCGCCGTTGACATGAAAAACCGGCGCCTGGACCATACTGGCAACATCGGTGCAATACAAAGTAGATCGCGCATCCAGCGGGCTACTGGTGGTAAAGCCAATTTGATTGTTAATAACGATATGTACCGTTCCGCCTGTGGAAAAAGCTCGTGTTTGCGACATATTCAGGGTTTCCATGACAATACCCTGCCCTGAAAAGGCCGCATCCCCGTGGATTAATACCGGAATAACCGTGCTTTTGCCGTCTTTTCCGGCGCGGTCCTGGCGGGCCTTAACCGAGCCTTCAACGACCGGATTGATGATTTCCAAATGTGAAGGATTGAAGGCGAGTGTTAAATGCATAGCGCCGCCGGGTGTGGCAACATCAGATGAAAAACCCATGTGATATTTTACATCACCCGAACTGACGCCAGGTAATGGTGTATACGTGCCTGCAAATTCATCAAATAAACTGGCAGGGCTTTTACCCAAAATATTGACCAGGACATTTAAGCGGCCTCGATGTGCCATGCCGATAACGATTTCTTTTACACCTTTTTCACCCGCGTTTTGAATTAATTCATCCAGGATTGGAATCAGGGATTCGCCGCCTTCCAGAGAGAAGCGTTTCTGCCCAACAAATTTATTTTGCAAATGGACTTCTATACCTTCAGCCGCAGTCAACAGTTTTAATAGCCATTGTTTTTTTTCAGGTTCCAGTTTTAGACTGGCTTTAGAGGTTTCCAGACGGTTTATGACCCAGCGTCTGATATAGGTATCGACTATATGCATGAATTCAGAGCCGATGCTGCCGCAATAGATTTCTTTCAGGCTGGCAATAATGTCACGTAAAGGCAAACGATCCGAACCATAAAGAGCACCAGTGTCGAACAGGGTATCCATATCCGGTTCGGCAAGACCGTAATAGGCCGGATCCATATCGGCAGGCGGGGGTGTGCTTTTCCCCAACGGATTATTGTTGGCAATTTGATGCCCGCGAACGCGGTAATGGTTAATCAGCCGGGAAACAGCCGCCTGTTTTTTTACGCTTTCTTCGGTAAAGCCTTGTAATTGAGCCAGTCTGCCTTGAGATTTAACCGCAAGCTGTGCAAACCTTTCCACAACAGGGCTGTGAGGGGTCTCATAACTGGTTTCGCGGTGAATGGCGTTGAATTCTTTTTGCCAGCTTGGCTCAACGGATTCAGGATCTTCCAGAAACCGTTCATATAAGTTTTCCACGAAACTGGCGTTGCTGCCATAGAGGGAAGAAGAATCTTGAAAAAGTTTAAGCAGGTTACTCATCATGGATATCCAATTTATTCTGCACAGGGTTTGTCTTTATAATAAAGCTTGACCTACTACATTGCCAAGGTCTAATTGTATTTTTACAAGAGATTAAATATGTTGTGTTATAAAATATGCAATCATGTTTTTTTTACAGTCATAAGGCCTTTTTTTGTGGCAGCTTAACTTACTATTTTTAGTCGTTACTTGTCGTAACGACATACTGGAGTCATTTCATGCGCATTATCCTCCTAGGTAGTCCGGGTTCTGGTAAAGGGACTCAGTCTCAATTTATTACTGAAAAATATGCAATTCCACAAATTTCAACGGGTGATATGTTACGCGCGGCAGTTCGTGCAGGAACACCGCTTGGAGTACAGGCAAAACAGGTAATGGATACCGGTGGACTGGTCTCCGATGACATTATTTTAGGCTTGATTAAAGAGCGCATTGCAGAGCCTGATTGTGCCAACGGCTTTTTGCTGGATGGCTTTCCTCGAACCATTGCTCAGGCTGAAGGTCTTAAAAAAATGGGCGTCATCATTGATTCCGTAATTGAAATTGTGGTAGAGGATGAGGAAATTGTAAAACGCTTGGCGGGCAGACGAGTGCATTTGCAATCCGGGCGCACTTATCACGTTGAGTTTAATCCGCCTAAAGTTGAGGGTATAGATGATTTTACAGGGGAAGCGTTGATTCAGCGCGATGATGACAAGGAAGAAACTGTTCGGAAAAGACTCAGTGTTTATCATGAGCAGACCAAACCATTGGTCGGCTATTATTCGGCGCCTAACCAACAGGTTAAATTCAGTTCGATTACAGGAAAGGGCACTGTAGATGAAATCACTGAAAAGGTTTTTGCCATTCTGGATTAAGGTGTGAATTTCAATGCGTATAAATGACTCTCGGATGACACAGATAGAGCAAAATTACACGGATTTTATATTTTATAACAGTTGTGTTCGTGTCATCCCTGTGCTGATTTTTACTTTAACCAGCCGCTTTTGCGGTGCAACCATATGAAACAGCTATTATGCTGGATAAGATTTTTGTCGATGCCGGTTTCGAATGGCGTGAGCCGGGTTGTTCCATGTGTCTTGCGATGAACGCAGATCGTCTGGAAGCAGGTGAGCGTTGTGCGTCGACATCAAATAGAAATTTTGAAGATAGTTTATTTAAAGAACTGGTCACGGGCTATCGGCTGACCATCGATTTGGCAGCGCAACTGATAACGACACCAAACGGCAGAGCAATTGCTTTTGATGTTGATGAAACCCGTAAGCATCGCTTGCTGAATGGCCTGGATGATATAGCGTTATCGTTGCAACATGCTGATAAGATTAAAGCTTACGAGGTTGAACGGGCCAAACGGGCGCCCTGGTTATTTGTGGATTGATAGCGCTTATAACAATGTGCGTAGCGCTGATATTCATCCGATAAGGGTATGCAAAAAATCAGTATCTCATGAGATATTTTAGCTATAACAAAAGGGTACAAGTCAATGAGTAAAGTTTATAACCTTGCGGTTGTTGGTGCGACGGGTGCAGTAGGCGAAGCCATGCTGGCAATTCTGGAAGAGCGTAATTTTCCGGTAGGCGAGGTTTATGCTTTAGCCAGCAGTAATTCAGCGGGTAAAAGAATGCCATTTAAAGGTGCTTCGTTAAAAGTGGAAGATTTGGCAACTTTTGATTTTTCTAAAGTGCAAATTGGTTTATTTTCTCCGGGAGCATCTGTTTCTGAAGTTTATGCGCCAAAAGCGGCTGCTGCTGGATGCATTGTTATTGATAACACCTCACAGTTTCGTTATGACGATGATATTCCTCTGGTTGTACCTGAAGTAAATCCAGAAAAAATCGCAGATTATAAAAATCGTGGAATTATAGCCAATCCGAATTGTTCAACCATTCAGATGCTAGTTGCGTTAAAGCCTATTTATGATGCGGTTGGCATTACCAGGATCAATGTGTGTACTTATCAAGCGGTTTCAGGGACTGGTAAAGAAGCCATAGAAGAACTGGGCAAGCAAACTGCCAAGATTCTTAATTTGCAACCGATTACCCCCGTTGTCTATCCGAAGCAGATTGCCTTTAACGTATTGCCGCAGATTGATGTTTTCATGGATAACGGCTATACCAAAGAAGAAATGAAGATGGTATGGGAAACCCAAAAAATTCTTGGTGACGCAAACATTAAAGTTAATGCAACAGCGGTTCGAGTGCCTGTTTTTTTCGGCCATTCCGAGGCGGTGCATATTGAGACGATTAAAAAAATTGATGTCGATAAGGTAAGGGCGTTGCTGGAAAAGGCGCCAGGCGTAACAGTGCTGGATGAGCGCGTCAACGGTGGATATCCGACGGCTGTGACTGAATCATCAGGTAAGGATGATGTCTTTGTAGGGCGTATCAGGGAAGATATATCACATCCGCAAGGTATTAATTTGTGGGTGGTAAGTGATAATGTCCGGAAAGGCGCTGCACTAAACAGTGTGCAAATAGCAGAAGAACTGGTAAAAAATTACATCTAGGCTAAGCTTGTCTTTATATTTAACTGTTCGCGGTAATTAGACTGCGGTAATTAGTGTAAAGGAGAGCAGCGTGCGCAATTTAACCAAAACTCTAGCGGTAGTATCGTTACTGGCTCCAGCTAGTGGCTATACATTAGGGATTGGCGATATCAAATTGCAGTCAGCGCTTAATCAGAATCTGGATGCCGAGATTTCATTAGTTTTATCGGCGGGTGAAACAGCATCTGACATAAAGGTAAATTTAGCCTCCCTGGATAAGTTTGATGAAGCGGGAGTGCCATGGGCCACTTTTTTATCGAAAATTAAATTTACAAAAGTAGTCGGCGCTAATGGTTCGGTGCTTATCAAGCTCCGTTCATATGAAGCGGTAAAAGAGCCTTTCCTGGATTTCCTGCTCGAAGTGAGCTGGCCAAAAGGTAATCTGTATCGCGAATTTACTGTGCTGGTGGATCCTCCTGAGGTCTATAAGAAAGTAACTATTCCCGTTGTAGCGAGTTCCGAAAGTTATGAGCCGGAACAGGATGCTACTCTTCAACGTCAGACACTGCAAAGACAGCAGGCAGAAACTGAAAATAGTACAGGCGGAGCGAGTGAATATGGCCCGACTGGAAGAAATGATATGCTCTGGAAGATTGCAGAACGGACAAACAGGCAGGAGGATATTTCTGTTGAACAAATGACGGTTGCATTATATGAAGCAAATCCTCTTGCGTTCTATCAGGATAATATGAATGCCTTATTGAGCGGCAAGACGCTGAAGATTCCGGATAGAGAGGTTATTTTAAAGTTTTCACGAAAACAGGCGCTGGCTGAAATCAAGCAGCAAACAAAAGACTGGAAAAACCGCCTAAGCCAAACTCCGATTGCAATGGCAAGCGCTAAGAAAGAGGCCACAAATAATCAGCTAACGCAGGTTGCTCCTATAGTAGCACCTGGGTCTGAAAGCGTTGAGGGGGCTCCTGAAAATGAGCAGGTAACCCTTAACAATACAGCCGTGGATGAGTTACCGGCACCTTCTGAAATAGCTGACCAAGAGGCTGTCGCCGCATCTCCGGTAGACGATGCGCTGCAAGACAAGGTAGCTGAGCTTGAAAAACAGTTGGCTATGATGCAACAAACAATCACTTTAAAAGACCTGCAACTTGCCGCTTTGCAAAACCTGCCCCAGGCGAAGCCTGTTATTCAGGCGCAAGCTATTCAAGCAGCGCCTGGTCAAGCCGGGATTGCCGCTCCGGTGGTTTCACAAAATCCAGCTCAACCTATTGTTAAGCCACCGGTTCAACAGGAATCCGAAGCAGGCGATTTTTCGGATCCTTATTTTTTATGGATTGGCGGTATAGGCACGGGAACATTGTCGTTGTTTGCTTGGCTTTGGCAGCGTAATCGCAAGATTGGTAAAGAAACAAATAGCCAACCCCCGTTCGTTGCATCAACTATAAGTAACATGTATGAAGCCAAGGAGATAATTTCTCCGTCACTTAATAAAAATAGCGCTGCTTGTGAAATAGATAAAGCAGCGGATATGAGCTCTTTTCTAAGTGAAATGATCTTTGCCGATATTGACGCATTTGATACTGATCAGACTGACTTCGATCCGGTTTCCGAGGCTGATGTTTATATGGCTTATGGCCGTTATCAACAAGCGGAAGAGCTGATGCGGGTCACTCTTAAAGCTCAGCCTGACCGCAATGAATGCAAATTGAAACTCCTGGAAATTTTTTATTCCAGAGAAAATAGTCAGGCTTTTGAAGCCTATGCCAGCGAATTGGCCGAGACTGGTAAAAAGGATGATGTTGAGTTCTGGGCAAAAGTGACGATAATGGGCAGTCAGATCTGTCCGGATTCAAGATTGTTTTCTTCTGAAGAGGATCATAATGAAGTTTCCGAGGCAGCAGATAATTTATTGAATTTTGATCTAGCTTCCTTTGAGGATGGCGTTCTGGATGATACGTGGAAGAATAACGAAAGTATTAATTTTGATTTGAGTGCAATTCCTGTTAAAGAAAAGGGGAACGGCAACATTGATTTAAGCGTTGCAAATGACATTGACGAAGGTTATCAGAGTATTGAGTTTTCAACCGATAAATCCTCTGGCTTGAATGATAGTATCTCAGATGATCTCCTTGAGGGCGATCTTGATTTTGAATTTGATTTTGATATGCCGTTAGCCGGATCGTATGGACAGGATTCTGATTTGGTTGGCATGGATGAACTGGAAACGAAGCTTGATCTGGCGATGGCTTATATTGATATGAACGACTCTGATGCGGCCAAGGATATTGCCACGGAAGTGCTTGAGAAGGGTTCGCCAGAACAACAAATGACAGCTCAAGTGCTGCTTGATAGTTTGAAATAGCTTGTGTTTGTAATATAGCAATAAAAAAGCCCTTAAAGGGCTTTTTTATTGGTTTAAATAGTGTTGTTTAATAATGCCAGTATTGTTTTTTGTTGATTAATAAGGTTCAGAATACTTTGCTGTAATAATAGAAAATGCCGGTTAATAGCAGAATAATCTTTATTTATCAAACAGTTTTCTAGTGAGCTTGCCGATTTTTGAATGGCTGTCAAACCACAAAAGCTCGCCGAGCCATGTAATTTATGAGTGATTTCTTCGGCCAATGGGTATCGCTGATGCACCAGAGTATCTTTGATAGCGGTTATTTGCTGGGGCAATTCTGCGAACAGTTTATTAAAAATAGTTAAAGTAAGGTAACGGTTATTTTGAGTTGCATTAAGAATAGCCAGAATATAGTCAAAAGCGGGTGTTGGAGTATTTTTTATCTGCCAGAGGTCGATAATGTCCTTGAGCTTAAATTTCGTAACCGGCTTGATTAGATAATCGTCAAAGCCCGTAGCGATGATAGTTTGTTTCTGGCTGTTACTTGCAGAATCAATGATGGCAATAACAGGTGTTTGCTTGTTTATGCAATCAGCCGCTTTAACAAGATTGATAAACCCGAAGTCTAACAGGATCAGATCGAATGAGAGGGTGTTAAGCAGTGTTGAAGTTTCATTTTGTGCCTTCGTCAAAACAACGCTGCAACAATGCTGATCTGATTGAAGCTCAAATAATGAACTGTCAATATCGTTTTCAGCAACTAATATAAGAAAATGTTCTTGCTGATGGGATGTTAATGACATTTGATTTTTTTACCGTTCAGGCCAGCAATCTATCAGAGGAAAGAGGATTGTATTTTCAGAAGTAACATATAATTATATACTCTTCTTTTTTGCCGGGCCAAGAGTATATGGGTGCGATTTATCTCTCTTTATAGGATATCGGAAACAGAGCAAGAATTAAAAAAATAATATGAACAGTAGATTATACGGATTCGCTGACGGGAAAGTCTGGTAAAATTATTTTGATATATTAAGAACGACTTATGCAGAGCTCTTGCTGAATTGATTGCGGAATAATTCATAGATATTAATTGGGAGAATATTTTGAAAGTATTGGTAACAGGAGCGGCTGGATTTATAGGTTCAATGCTAGCCATTAGATTATTGGAACGCGGTGATGAAGTTGTCGGAATCGATAATCTTAACGATTATTACGATGTCAATTTGAAACAGGCAAGGTTAGAGCGGCTAATAGATTGCGACGGTTTTAAATTTGTAAAACTTGACATAGCAGATAGAGTTGCCGTAGAAGCCTTGTTTGTCAGGGAAAAGTTCCAAAGAGTCATGCATCTGGCTGCTCAGGCTGGAGTCAGGTATTCAATAACAAATCCTCATGCTTACATAGACTCGAATATCGTCGGCTTCATCAATATATTGGAAGGATGCAGGCATAATGCCGTAGAACATTTGGCCTATGCTTCTTCCAGCTCGGTTTACGGGGCGAATACCAATATGCCGTTTTCTATTCATGACAATGTCGACCACCCTGTTTCTCTTTATGCGGCCAGTAAAAAAGCCAATGAGTTGATGGCTCATACCTACAGTCATCTTTACCGGTTGCCGACAACCGGTTTGCGTTTTTTTACCGTTTACGGTCCTTGGGGAAGGCCTGATATGTCACTGTTTATGTTTACCCGTAATATCCTTGAAGGAAAACCGATAGATGTGTTTAATTACGGTAATCATCGCCGTGATTTCACCTATATAGATGATATTGTTGAGGGTGTCATCAGGGTTATTGATAAGCCGGCACAGGCTAATGCCAACTGGTCGGGTGATCATCCTGATCCGGGTACAAGCCGGGCGCCTTACAGGGTCTATAACATAGGCAATAATAATCCTGTCTATTTGTTGACGTTTATCGAGACGCTGGAAAAGTGCTTGGGTAAAGAAGCAATAAAAAACTTGCTGCCCTTACAGCAAGGCGACGTTCCGGATACCTACGCCGATGTTTCGGATTTAGTGAACGATCTGGGCTATAGGCCGGGGACTGAGCTGGAAGAAGGCATTAAGAACTTTGTTGAATGGTATAAAGACTTTTACAGGATAGTCTGAGGCCTTACTTACGTCGCCTTTTGCTCCGAATACTTCGCCTGAATTTTCGCACGCTGTTGCACGGTCGGGGATAGGGTTAAAGCGATAGTTATTGCTTGTTGAGCCGAATCCAAATTGCCTTGTTTAATGATGCCAAACCTTTAGCGTCAATCGCAAAAGTGTTCAGCTTGAAACCAGAATCAGTGTTCAACTTAAATCAGAATTCAAGCAAGATAGATTTGCTCTCAGCTTACGAGAAATTTACCCACGCACTCAGTTGCAACGAAGACACTAAGACCGGACGGCTAGTGGCTACCCCAATCCACCCAGCCCATTTGTGCCGAGATTAACACCAGCACGCCGAAGGCGATGCGATACCACGCGAATACAGTAAAATCGTGCCGGCTGATAAAACGTATCAAGCCGCGCACAGCCAGGAATGCGCTAATGAATGACACAGTGCCGCCGACAGCAAATAACGGGATGTCATCAACGCTGAACAAATCGCGGTTTTTGTAAACGTCATACGAGGTTGCGGCGAACATCGTAGGAATGGCGAGAAAAAAAGAAAACTCAGTGGCGGCACGGCGAGACAGCCCGAAAAACAGCCCGCCGATAATAGTAGCACCTGAACGTGAAGTGCCCGGAATCATCGATAACGCCTGGGCGAAGCCGACCTTCAACGCATCGCGCCAGGTCATGTCATCGACCGATTCGGCATGAATAACATGCTGGCGACGCTCCGCCCACAAAATCAATAAACCGCCGATGATAAAGGCTGAGGCCACGACAATAGGGTTGAACAGATACGTCTTGATCTGTTTTAAAAACAGAAATCCCAGCACTGCCGCCGGCAGGAACGCAACAATCAGATTGACTGCCAGGCGCTGGGAAACGGGCTCCGAAGATAGACTTGCCAGCGTATGCGACAGCCGTGCGCGATATTCCCAAACCACCGCCAGAATCGCTGCTAACTGAATAGCAATTTCAAATACCTTGCCTTTATCGTTGTTAAAGCCGAGCAATTCTCCGGCCAAAATCAAATGACCGGTAGATGAGACTGGAAGAAATTCGGTCAACCCCTCGACGATGCCGAGGATAAGTGCATGTATTAACAAGGTAGGATCAGTCATATATTGATTTTTCTATAGTTTGTGACGGGAAAAGAGGTATAAGTGTGTGCTTAATGGCTTAGGGAATCTCTAAAAATTCAAAAAAGCCCGTTCTTCCTCAGGGAGAAGCCTGCCCTGAGCAGTTTCGAAGGGTTGGAATGAGAGTACAAAAATCAGTTACTTGTACTACTCACCCTAATCCTCCTACGCATAGGTATCTACACACCTTTTTTATATTTTAAACACAATTGAGCTGCAAATCGATCTTACTTCCTCTCCTGCTGGAGAAGGGAGAGGAGAATAAAATCTACTAGTTATAATTTCCTCATCCCGGCCTTCTCCCTCAGGGAGAAGGAGCAGGCACTTCTGTAGATACCTAGTACCCTAAGGGAGAGGGAGTTTTTAGAGGGTTCCTATAGTGTTTACACATCATTATCGGTATTTTTAAATCGCCTCTCTCCCCAGCCATTTTGGCAACCGCACCTGCGTCCGTGCAGTCGTCCAGCAGGCGAGGGGACGAAGGTGCTGAATTTTGATGTGCAAATAACTACATATTAAAACCGCCACGCAGCGAGGCTTGCCTCACCCTGCTTTATTATCTCGAACGGTTGCCTGGAATACAACCAATGAATTCCATATTTCCAAATAACAAGAATCGAAAGAAAAAATGATGACATAACGAATAAAACGAATAAGGATAGATTGTGGTTTACTGTGCTCACACAATCTATCCTTATTCGTTAGACATTTACAGTGGGCAACGAAAAGAAGTTGCCCACCGTACCTGACTATGGCGTGGGCTCACTCACATGCTATCTGCGGAACTCCTAGTTTCCCCTCGAAGTTTTGCGTCGAGATTGCTGTGGCAACACCATCACGACCAACGGCGGGTATTTCCATTAGCGCATCTGTGGCATTCCCGTTGGCGCCGAGTGTAACCGAATTTTCATCACCGGGATGGCCATTGGGGACAAACAATTGCGGATGGTCAAAGGGTGCTTGCTCGTAGTGGACTCGGTTATCCGTGAGACCGCATCTCATGAAGGCGACCAAATCGTCTTTTTGCGCTTGGCTAAGTCCGAGCGGAGCAACTGTCGCCCCATTACCGTCATTTCGACCCTCATTGTAAAAGTCGACGACTTGCTCCAGGGTTAAAAACCGGCCGGTATGCATGAACGGTGCTGTCAAGGCAATGTTACGCAAGCCGGGCGTTTTGAATGTATTTACTGCGGTGCTTGATGGATTGGGAAACGCGCCCGGAGCTCCGGCCCCAGGATCATCTCCGGGACGTCTTACACCGAAGTTACTAACAAAACCGTTAGCAAAATTGGTGGAGTCTTTAGCAGTGCCATTCAATTGTTGCTGGGCTTCAGTTCTTCTGACTGAAGCTTTGGTGAACTCAGGAAGCACATGGCAGGTACTACAATTCCCACCACCATTAGCAACAGTATCGGTAAATATCTGCAGACCACTTATTTCCTGCGGGGTGAGAGCGGTCTCATCGCCGGCCTGGTACCTGTCGAAAGGTGTGTGGGCCTGTAGTCCGGCATCCGCCTTAAGAGTGGCCATATACTCGCGCAAGGCTAATCCCCAAAACAGGGAGAAGTTATGCTCAATAAGTATATATCCATCTACCTTGTAATTTGAATCCCACCATTCTGGCTTAAAGGCTTGCATAATCATCGAGGCATAGTCTTTGTCCTTTAGACCGCGCTGAGGAAAGGCGCTGTTAGCCCCTAAAACACTGTCAGTCAGTGCTACCAATTGCTTGGCTAGGGGCCTAACCTGCTTTATTTTTTTAGTGTTTTTCTTGAAAACGAGTTGCGTATCAGGGAATGTGCGTTCAGAAGCAGTCATTTCAAATAGACTCGTTATGGGTCCTACTGCGATGGAAGCTAAAGAGGCGTTATCCAGGTCTACAGTGGCGTCATAGGGCACCCAGGCGGAATTTTTAGTTGGGGCTTTGTATATCTTAGGATAATTTCCAGTTGGATTTGCGCCAAATGGAGTAGCCCCATTGAATTTGTCCTTGGCGCGACCATCCCAAAACTGGAGTCTGTTGAAGACGACATTAGCTGTCGTTGGCGCATTGCGCGGTTCCACCCGGCGTACTTTGATGCCATTGACATGAAAACCATTGGGATCGCCCGGTTCGCCCGAAAAGACACCTTGGGATGAAATGATATCGTTCTGGACACTATCGGTTGACAAAGGAAAGTCTGTAGCCTCGAGTGTAAGGTTTGGAGCACCACCCAGTTGGAAGGCTGTATCGTTAGCCAGAACAGCCGGGTTGACCTGATTCTTGATTCTGTTATCAGTGCCCGCATGAAAATGACAACTGGCACAGGACTGAATGCCATCGCTGCCGACCTGCATGTCCCAGAACAGGGCTTTTCCCAGCTTGAGCAAGACCGCTCGGTTCTGCACGAACTTTGTAAGCCCAGTGGGTGCGGGCACATCCGCGAGCAGTGGCGGGTTCTTGTCCAACGTATCATTTCCAGTGCTCGTTATAGTTTGGAGGGGCCCCGGGTTCACGACCGCTTGCGCCGGCGCAACACTCCCGATGACACCTGCTATGCAGAGACCGTACAGGAGACTGGAAAATCGTTTCACAAACAGCCCTCTTTCCAGCACCAGAGGTTTAATTGGCAGTCCCTGATAAACAATGGGGTAAGACTCGCTTGATTCTGAAAAGTTGTTTAATTCACGCTTATTTTGTAGATTATTTTTCATATACATCTTTCCGTTTATTGATTAAATTTTTCTACTTCATGATTTCTTCATATATTGAAACTGTCTACTCAGGCATCTGGACACAAAAAATCTTTTGTTGTGGAAAAAAAAAGCCGAACTGCCGAATTTGACTTTAACGAGGTCATATTCGGTAGTTCGGCTTTCCCTTTAATTTATAGGATCCGCAACTTTCTGTCCCTATCTTGCGATAGGTTTAGCTTTTTTTATTTTTATTTAATTTAATCATAAAATAAATAATAAAACAATTGAGTAAACTACTCCCATCTGACTCTAAAACCGCTTAACTTTAGACCGTGCTATAAAATCGAGTAGCCTGCGCATTTATTGATCGTTCATCGGCGAAGCTTACGCCAGTTGAGCGTCTATGCGCTCAGCCTTCTCCTGCACAGGTAAAGTACAAGCCACTTATGCACATTTGCTTTCATCTTTTTGCCGTGAATGTTGGCATTGTCGAGAAAAAGGTTAAATGATTGAAGCCTTTTTGCAGATAAATCAGCACAGTTAGCACGACGACTCCTACCTCTATTTCAGTTGTGCTTTATTTTTGCAATGAGAATTGTTATCATTTGCAAAAGATTTATTCATCCAGGAGATATTTAATGTACGTATGTGTTTGCAAAGCTGTGACCGATAGCCAGATAAAACGTGCTATTGATAATGGTGTCTGTACACGCAGACAGCTATTTCAATGCTTTGGCGTAGGCAGTGACTGCGGAAAATGCAATAAGCATGTAAAGGAATTGCTTGACGATCACCTGCAACAGCAATCTATAATGCAGGCTCCATCAAATCAATCTGTCCTTAACGCCTACTAAATACCGAGGTATCCCATGAAAGGAGATAAAAAAGTCATTGAGCTCCTTAACAAAACACTGGTTAATGAACTTACCGCGATTAATCAGTACTTTTTACATGCGCGGATGTACAAAAACTGGGGCTTTGCAAAACTCGATGAAAAGGTATATCACGAATCTATCGACGAAATGAAACATGCGGATTTATTAATTGAACGCATACTTTTCCTGGAAGGTTTACCCAATTTACAAGATCTCGGCAAATTATTGATCGGTGAAAATCCCCAGGAAATGCTGAAATGTGATTTAAAACTGGAACAGGAAGCTATTCCGCCACTGAGAGACGCAATTGCTTATTGTGAAGAGGTTAAAGATTATGTTTCCAGAGAGATTTTTGAACACATCCTGGAAAATGAAGAAGAACACGTCGACTGGCTGGAAACCCAGCTTGAATTAATTGAACAAATTGGCCTACAGAATTATTTGCAATCACAGATGTGACCAGCGTCGCATGTCAATATTCAGGGCAATTGCACTTATATAGTATTTTTACATCATTGCCGTTTTTTTAAATCACCTCTCCAGCAGGAGAGAGGATGAAAGTGCGACAAATTCGCACCTAAAAAACATAGCGCGATTTCCCCGGCATAATGTTTTTTATATAGCCGACAAGCTCCCTCGGTTTCAGTATAATAGCTTCCTTTTTGCTCTGGATTTACGTTCCAGCTTGCAATGAGGAAGTTATATGTCTCAAATAGTTGTTTGCGCTTTATATAAATTCGTTACGCTGGAAAATTTTCCGGCTTTACGTCAACCCTTGCATTATGTCATGGAAGCCAACCAGGTACGAGGTACGCTGCTGCTTGCCCATGAAGGCATTAATGGCACGATAGCCGGATCACGCGCAGCTATAGATTCAGTGATAGGCTGGTTACGCAGCGACTCGCGCCTGGCGGATATTGATTGCAAAGAATCATTTACCGATAGTTTGCCTTTCAATCGCACCAAAGTTAAACTCAAAAAAGAAATAGTGACGATGGGTATGGAAGGTATTGACCCTAAACGTGTGGTCGGCACCTACATTAATCCCGAAGATTGGAACAAGCTCATTTCCGACCCCGATGTTCTTCTCGTGGATACGCGCAACGATTATGAATTTAAAGTAGGTACATTTAAAAACGCCATCAATCCGAAGACCGAAAGCTTTCGTGAGTTCCCGAACTTTGTCAAGGAAAACCTCCACCCCGAAAAACATAAAAAAGTCGCGATGTTTTGCACCGGCGGCATCCGTTGTGAAAAATCCACGGCTTTTTTAAAAGAACAAGGCTTTGATGAAGTTTATCACCTTAAAGGCGGGATTTTGAAATATCTGGAAGAAGTATCGGCACAAGAAACGCTCTGGGAAGGTGAATGCTTTGTTTTCGACGAACGGGTAACAGTTAATTTGCAACTGGAAAAAGGCAGCTACGATCAATGTAACGCCTGCCGCATGCCTGTTACCGAGGCCGAC
This sequence comes from Methylococcales bacterium, assembly GCA_028714175.1. Classification (GTDB taxonomy): domain Bacteria; phylum Pseudomonadota; class Gammaproteobacteria; order Methylococcales; family Methylomonadaceae; genus JAGXGJ01. The sequence continues at coordinate 12,464 of JAQTMV010000015.1, read as the reverse complement.
AAGGCCAGCGCTAAATACCAGCAAGGGGTGAGTTGTCCCCACTGTCACGATAAAGTCACATCCGACAGGAAAACCCGGTTTATGGAGCGGGAAAAGCAAATGCAGTTAGCCAGGCAACGCGGTGAAGCGCATATCGGCGCCGATGCCGCAAAGTCGCTTGCCGCCAAACGGGAAGCAAAAATCCAGCGGCAACAACGAGGGCTGCAAGAATAGAATCAGGGCGCAGATAAAGCATGATTACAGCACAAATAGGCCAGAAAGCCCCTTTATTGCCAGTGTCTGACTGGGTTCAAGGCGGGCCTGTGAATTTTGACCAGTTATCGGGCCGCGTCGTATTGGTGGAAGTATTTCAACTGAACTGTCCGGGTTGTTTTTTATATTCATTGCCGGAGGCGGTAGACTTGTATCAACGCTATTTTGATCACGGGCTATCGGTATTGGGCGTAGCTACTGCGTTTGAGGATTTTGATAAAAATAACCTGGACAATTTAATCCGCCTGATTGAAAACGGCGATGTTGTCGGTGAAACGCAACTGATGCTCGGCCGACAAGGAAAATTAATAGCCGGCCGATTGCCTTATCGCATTCCTTTTCCTGTGGCAATGGATCGCCTGCACAAACGTCAAGCTGATGTGGATCATGATGAAATCTTAGCCTTCATCAATGACCGTATTTCCAATTTTGAACAACAGCCGGAAATTTATCAACAGCAGATCCGTCAGCAAGTGCAGGATTATTTACAATCACTGGCTTATCATGCGGAAACGTTTGAGCTTTTTGATCTGAAAGGCACGCCTTCGCATATTCTGGTCGATAAACAAGGCCTGTTAAGAGATTGTGCATTTGGCGGTTACGCTGATCTGGAAGCGCGTGTACTTGGTCTGTTGCGGGAATAACTGTAGTGGATTCCAAGTCTGAAGCCTTTATTTCACGGCGCTTAAATTGATCGGCAGCATTTTTTGTTGACGGCTAATCCAGACTACTTCCTAAAAGGAATATGATGAAACACGACGTAATTGATGCACAGATCACCCCCGAAGGTCGCCTGGATATTCTGTCCAAGACCGAAGTCAGTAAATTGCTTGATACCAGTCAGGGGGGATTATATAGAACATTTCGTAACTGTTCGTTGGCCGTGCTTAATTGTGGTAGCGCTATGGATGATGGCAAGGAGTTACTGGAGCGCTATCCGGATTTTGCTATCCGTGTTATTCAGGAGCAACGCGGCATCAAGCTCGAAGTTAAAAATGCGCCCGCTCAAGCCTTTGTTGACGGCAAGATGATCAAAGGAATTAACGAACATCTGTTTGCAGTACTGCGCGACATTATCTATGTCAGCGACGAGATCAATGATAACCCGAAATTTGATATGGAATCGTCAAGAGGCATTACTGATGCCGTATTCCATATCCTGCGCAATGCCGATATCCTGCGTTCGATGACGAATCCGAATTTAGTGGTATGCTGGGGCGGACACTCGATCAACCGAAAGGAATATGAATACACCAAACAGGTCGGTCACGAAATGGGACTGCGCGGTTTGGATATTTGTACCGGTTGCGGGCCGGGCGCGATGAAAGGACCGATGAAGGGAGCTACTATTGGCCACGCCAAACAGCGTATAAAAAACGGTCAATATTTAGGCATATCAGAACCGGGTATTATCGCCGCCGAATCGCCAAATCCTATTGTTAATGAACTGGTTATATTGCCGGATATTGAGAAGCGGCTGGAGGCCTTTGTTCGCGCCGGTCATGGCATCGTCGTATTTCCCGGCGGCGCGGGTACGGCGGAGGAAATTCTGTATTTATTGGGAATTTTGCTGCATCCTGATAATAAAGACATGCCGTTTCCGCTGATATTTTCAGGGCCTGACAGCGCTGAAGATTATTTTAAAGAGATCGATTGTTTTATTGTCAGCACATTAGGTGAACAAGCGCAGCAGCGTTACCAGATTATTATTGATAATCCCAAGCGGGTTGCCATCGAAATGCTGCACGGAATAAAGCAGGTGCGGGCTTTTCGTAAAGAACAGGGTGATGCCTATTATTTTAACTGGCTGCTGAAAATAGATCATGTATTTCAACAGCCCTTTAGCCCTACGCATGAAAACATGAGAAATCTCGCATTGCACAAAAACCAGGCGCATCATTTGCTGGCCGCAAATTTACGCCGTGCATTTTCCGGGATTGTGGCGGGAAACGTAAAAGACGAAGGCATACGCGCCATCGAACAATACGGTCATTTCGAAATTTGCGGCGATGCCAATATCATGAAGCTGATGGATTCTTTATTAACCTCTTTTGTTGCGCAACACCGTATGAAATTGCCGGGGAAAAAATATTCACCTTGCTATCGTATTATCCAATGATGCGTTCTGCATTGTTCATAATGTGATTTTAAAGGGTAATTTTACAGTCGCATGTGCGACGAATGAATAGGTTTTTGGTAAGATGTTATCTGATTAATCTATCTAGATGAGTAAAAATGGCACAGGTAAAAAAATCGGAAAACGTTCCGAAAACAATGCAGGAAATTTTAATTGGCGGCCAGAATGGTACACAAGTTATTATGGATGCCGCAATGGGTAACCGCCACGGCATGATTTCAGGGGCGACCGGTACAGGTAAAACGATTACCCTGCAAATTCTGGCAGAGGGTTTTTCAAAAATAGGCGTTCCTGTTTTTCTGGCCGATATCAAAGGCGACCTGTCCGGCATTACTGTTCCCGGCCAGCCACATGAGAAGATTGCCGAGCGTGTTCAACAGATTGGTATCGCTAATTTTCAGCATCGCGGTAACCCTGCTGTTTTCTGGGATATCTTTGCCAAAACCGGGCATCCGGTACGTACTACTGTTTCAGATATGGGGCCGTTGTTGTTCAGTAATCTGCTGGAATTGAATGACACCCAAACGGGCGTTCTTTACAGTTGTTTCAAGATTGCTGATGACAATGGCCTGTTATTGCTGGATTTAAAAGATTTACGCGCCATGTTGCGCTGGATGGGCGATGAGTCCAAAGAATTGCAGGCAGAGTACGGCAATATTTTTGCTGCGAGTCTTGGCGCCATACAAAGACAATTATTGGTGCTCGAAGAGCAGGGCGCGGAACACTTTTTTGGCGAACCTTCCATACAACTGGAAGATTTCTGTAAAACGGATTTCTCAGGCAATGGAGTTATCAGTATTCTTGATGCGACCGAGCTCACTACAAAATCACCGCGTTTATATGCCACTTTTTTACTCTGGCTGCTATCCGAATTATTCGAAACCCTACCGGAAACCGGTGATGCTGATCGTCCCAGACTGGTGTTGTTTTTTGATGAAGCGCACCTGCTTTTTGATCAGGCACCCAAGGTATTGGTGGATAAAATCGAACAAATCGTCAGATTGATTCGTTCCAAAGGAGTGGGCGTCTATTTTATCAGCCAGAGTCCGCTGGACATTCCGGAAGATATTTTGGGCCAGCTGGGCCTTAAAATTCAACATGCCTTAAGAGCTTACACCCCGAAAGATCAACAAGTCGTCAAAAGTGTCGCGGCAACTTTCCGGAGTAATCCTGAAATAGATACAGAGGCCGCTATTCAAGAATTGAAGACGGGTGAAGCCCTGGTTTCCGTATTGCATAAAGATGGCAGTCCCGCACCGGTTGAACGCATTTTCATTCGCCCGCCTGAATCTCAGCTTGGCCCGGTAACTCCGCAACAACGAGATGAAATAATGCGCCGATCGCCTTTTAGTGGCCGCTATGAACAGGCGATTGATCGTGAATCTGCTTATGAATTGCTCAAGAAAAAGACCGAAAGGCAAGCTGAAATAGCGGTTGAAGAGCAGCAAATCAAACAGCAGAAGGCTAAAGGCCCCATTAGAACCAGTAATCGGCAAAGTGCCGGTGAAGCATTGCTTACCAGTGCGGCGCGTGCCGTAGGAAGTACAGTAGGCCGGCAGATTATCCGGGGTATTATGGGATCATTATTGGGCGGTCGTCGATAACTACAGATAGTCCATGCAGGCTGCTTTCTGTACGATTTACTTTAACTATAAGTAGAGATAAGCAATATAAGGTTTAACACCGTTCGCACTGACTCTTCGAGGACTAAATGCCTAGTCATAGAATGAGCGGTAACATTTAATAAACAAATAAGGCAGATAAGCTTATGCCGTCTGCCACCTGATAAATCCAGGATCATACAAGGTTGATCATAACCATGATAAGCTCAGTTTTGGACAATAAAATAATCGCAATACTTAAGGTGGAACATGACTACCCTCATTGATTTAAAAGAACAACAGCGTCAGCAATTACGGGAAGCGGCACTCGAATATCACGAGTTTCCCAGTCCAGGAAAAATAAGCGTTACTCCCACCAAACAATTGTCCAATCAGCGCGATCTTGCGTTGGCCTATTCGCCTGGAGTCGCGGCAGCTTGTGAAGAAATCGTTGCCGATCCTGCCAATGTTTTTAAATACACTGCACGGGGCAATCTGGTCGCAGTCATTTCCAATGGGACAGCCGTCCTTGGCTTGGGAAATATTGGTCCACTAGCAGCCAAACCGGTAATGGAAGGGAAGGGCGTGCTATTCAAGAAATTTGCCGGTATTGACGTCTTTGATATCGAAATAAACGAGCTGGACCCGGACAAACTGTGCGACATTATTGCCTCGCTGGAGCCGACTTTTGGTGGCATCAATCTGGAAGATATTAAAGCCCCCGAATGCTTTTATATCGAACGCAAATTACGCGAACGGATGAAAATACCCGTGTTCCATGATGATCAGCACGGCACTGCGATCATTGTCGGTGCAGCTATTTTGAATGGTCTGAAAGTGGTCGGCAAGGATATTAATAATTGCAAACTCGTTGTTTCTGGTGCAGGCGCGGCGGCATTGGCCTGTCTGGACTTGATTGTAGAACTCGGATTTCCGATTGAGAATATTTACGTTACCGATCACGGTGGCGTGATTTATAAAGGTCGCGTTGAGTTACATGATCCGCATAAAGCGCGCTTTGCCCAGGAGACAAGTGCGAGAACCCTGGCGGAAATCATGCCCGACGCAGATATTTTTCTTGGGCTTTCCGCTGGCGGTATTTTGAAACAAGACATGGTCAAAACCATGGCAGCCCGGCCCTTGATATTGGCGCTGGCCAATCCAGTGCCTGAAATTTTGCCCGAAGATGTTAAAGCGGTGCGCGAAGATGCAATCATTGCCACGGGCCGCTCTGATTACCCTAATCAGGTCAACAATGTCCTGTGCTTCCCTTACATTTTCCGAGGTGCACTTGACTGCGTTGCCACAACCATCACTCGTAAAATGGAAATTGCCGCCGTGCATGCGCTTGCCGATTTGGCGCAGGCTGAACAATCCGATATTGTTGCCGCCGCCTACGGCATCACCAATTTGTCTTTTGGTCCGGATTACCTGATTCCCTTGCCCTTCGATCCACGCCTGATGACCAAAATTGCTCCGGCGGTTGCCAAAGCGGCAGAAGAATCGGGTGTTGCAGCTCGCCCGATCCAGGATATGCAGGCTTACTTCGATCGCCTCCAACAATTTGTGTATCACAGCGGCACCTTCATGAAGCCGGTCTTTCAGGTTGCCAAGAATGCGCCCGCTGACAAAAAACGCATTGTCTTTGCCGAAGGCGAAGAAGAGCGCGTACTGCGTGCCGTACAAATCCTGGTCGATGAAAATATCGCCCAGCCCACACTGATTGCCCGCCCGGCTGTTTTGCAGCACCGCATCGAAAAATTCGGTTTGCGTATCAAGCCCGATGTCGATTTTCAGGTTGTTAATCCGGAGTATGACGAGCGTTACCGCGATTTCTGGCAGACTTATCTGGCAATGACAGTTCGCAAAGGCGTCAGCGAGCAGTATGCCAAACTGGAAATGCGCCGCCGCCATACCTTGATCGGTGCGATGCTGATACATAAAGGTTACGCCGACGGCATGATTTGCGGCACCTTTGGCACGACTACCCAGCATCTGCATTATATCGATCAGGTTCTGGGCAAGCGTGCAGGTGTTAATGTCTACGCCGCGATGAATGGCCTTATATTGCCTGATCGCCAGGTCGTGTTGGTCGACACGCACGTCAATGAAAATCCGAGTGCCGAACAGCTCGCTGAAATCACTATTTTGGCTGCCGAGCAGATGCGACGTTTTGGTTTGGTTCCGCGGGTCGCATTGCTATCGCATTCCAACTTCGGTACCAGCGACAGTGAATCTGCGCAAAAAATGCGCGCCGCGCTGGCCATCGTCCAGGAACATGCGCCTGAGCTGGAAGTTGAAGGTGAGATACATGGCGATACCGCGCTTGACTACGAGTTGCTGAAAAAAATGATGCCGGATTCGAAGTTGAAAGGCAGCGCCAATTTGCTGGTTTTACCTAATATCGATGCCGCCAATATTGCCTACAACCTGCTCAAGACCGCCGCTGGCAGCGGTGTCGCAATCGGCCCTGTGCTACTTGGCTGCGCCAGACCGGTGCACATCCTCACGTCCTCCGCTACAGTACGCCGGATTGTGAACATGGCAGCCTTGTGCGTAGTGGATGCGGTGGAGCAGCAATAATTCCAGAGTTTCAAGATTACTAACCAGTTTTTAAGAACAACATCTTGCGTTACCCACAACCCTCATGAAGAAAAAACCATTCAGCACGCCTAAATCCGGTGATCCAGATCTCAGTGTTCTTGAAAGCCAGGCATCGTCCAAGCTGAATGCAGGGCAATACAAGGAAGCAATTGACCTTTACAAAACCCTGTTAAAACGTGCGGATAATGCTGCCTGGCGAGAGTCTCTGGCACAGTGTTACTTGCAAAGAGCACTGGCGTTCGCCACAAAAGGTATGGTCAAAGAAGCTTTGGTTTTATGGGAAAATTATGCCCAAAATGCCGAACCGCCGCATGAAGCCTATGATCACTATATCAGTTGGCTATTGCAAACGAATGATATGGCCAAAGTCAAAAAATGTCTTGGCCAGTTATCCGCGCAACAGCTGGACGAAAATTATCCTGATCTTGCCGGTTTATTAGGTTTGCTGATCATTACAGATAAAGTCAGTTGCCAGGAACTGCTGCCGAAGGGTTCGGTTTTCATGATGCATCTGGGTTTTGTACAAGACGCCTTGAATGCTTACCGGAACAATAAGCTGGAAGACATTGAGCCGGCGTTGAAGAAGTTGCCGTTTCGTTCCGCTTTCCGTGATTTTCGTACGCTTATGAAAGCGGCCCTCCTGGTTCCTGAAGCGGTCGAACAAGCGCAGTCGCTGTTAGTTAAAATTCCTGCCGGTTCGCCGTATCATCAAGCGGGCGCATTGCTGCTTGCTATTACGCATGAAGGCGCTGCGCTGGTTAATGACTTACTGCAACTGACCACGCCACAAATCAGGATTATTGAAGCTGCAAAAAACTTAACTAAAAAACAGATCGAGTTGCTTGATGTATTAACCAAACAAAAAGACCGTTTATCGGACAAAGTAAAATTTAATTTGGCCATTCAGTATCAGGCACTGATTGGTACGGATTTGGCGAAACGTTACTGCCTCGCCGCGCTTTCAAACTACCCCGCCGGACAGCGCGACTTTGTCAAGCATTTTGGTGCCATCAATGACTTTGAAGCATGGCGCTTGAAAGCGCTTTTGCGAGAACACGACAGGGACTTTCATGGCGCCGAATATTACTGGAAGCAAGGCATTGCTGTTTTAAAAAACCAAGGCGCTGAGGACGCTTTCAGGATAGCACTGATTATGAGGCATATCGCGGCGCATCAGCAGACACCCGAAGAGGCGGTTTCGTGGCTGATAGACAGCCTTGGTCATGATCCCGATGATCGTGAAAGTTACGTCAAAATTCTCCAGTATTATGAACGGCAGGAACAGGAAACCGATGTCTATAAGGAATGGCTGGATAAAAGCATCAAGAAGTTTCCCAACGATGTTGAGATGTTAGGTCTGGCGATAAAAGCCTCTACGCGTAACAAAGCATTTAAAAAAGCGACACAATATGCGCAGGCCTTATTAAAAATTGATCCCGTAAACACTTCTGCCAAACAGGTTCTATTTACCAGCCACTTGGCTCACGCACGTAAATTAATTAATAGTAAAAAATTTCATCTGGTTGAAAAGGAAATTCAACAGGCGGAACAGATAACGATCGGCAAACGTTACCAGACACAGGCGCAGTTAATGCGGGGTTTTCTTGTTTTTGTTGCAGAGGATAAAAAACAGGGCGCTGTGTTAATTGCAGAATCTGTGCAAAAATTAAATGATGGGCTTGTATATGCCTATTTTTGCGCCACTCTGGAAGCGTTATTATTGGATTTGCAGAGCGCCCCCGTATTAAAAGAATTGCCGCCACTGGCAAAAGATTATTTGCTGTCCCAGCAAGAAATAGTTCAGCTCGCTCAACTGATCCAGCAATACGCTGATGATAACGTAAGCCAGGCGCTACTGCATAAGTCGCTGGAAAACGTAAAAACCATTATCAAACAATCACTCAAACAGAACTATAGCGAAGAAACACTATTGACACTGTGCCAATGTCTGGATCGTATCCAGCATTTTGAGTTATTACGTGCTTGTGTCAAAATTGCCCTGTCGCAATGGGATAAGCCAATCTGGAAGTTCTATCGTATATATTCCGAAGCCAACGGCAATCCCGCAAAATGTTCTGATATAAACAGCTATCGATTGCAAGAGAGTTTAAAAATCGCTCAAGAGCAAAAAGACCAGCGCGCCACCGCCCTGATCGGTAAATTTCTAGATCAATATTATGAATCGCACAGGCCGCCCGGTTTCAATATTTTTGATTCATTATTTGGCGGTAGCGATGATGACGAATACGAGGACCCAATAGATGAGCTATTTGGTCATCTGCCCGAAGATTTATTCGAGCAACTCGAAAGGAAAACGGCTGAATTTACTAAAAAAAACTCCCCAGAGAGGATGCTTAAGTTACTCGCCGCTGACTATTTATCAAACAATGTGAATAAGATGTTCGATCTGTTCAATGATTACCCTGAGGCATTTTATGCCTTTTTAATGCTGAAAGCTGCTGATGACCTCGGTATAGATATAGGCGTAACGGCTGAAAAGATTATTGCATGTCTTAAGGGTCAAAAAGCAACTTCAAAACCCACGTCATTTCCGTTTTTTTAACAAATAGCAGACACTTATGAAATCACCTTACGAAATATTGGAGGTAGCCGAACAAGCCACGGATAGTGAAATCAAGCAGGCTTATTTGCAGAAGGTCAAGCTCAACCCGCCCGACCGCGATCATGAAAAATTTCAACAAATACATAGCGCTTACGAGTCCATTAAAAATGTAACAAGCCGTGAAAACCATGCACTGTTTAATTACCCGGAAGCCGATTTTGATGCCCTGCTCGAACAGGCATTCAGCACCGCACAGCCGTCATTAATAAGTGCTGATCATTTCGATAAATTATTGCGCGCCAGTATTGACGACAAAACTTTCCTGATCGGCAACCCTAAAATGACAACAGCATGAATGACACACAAAAAAGCCGCTTGCTGGAAGAATTCCAGAGTTATCTGGAGCAAACCGATCTGGCCCATACACTCAGTGCCGAACAGCCTGACTTGACTACGTTGCTCAGCGAAATGGCTGGCTTAAAAAGCGAAGTTAAAGCCGAATCAAGGCACTTCAAAACTACACTGGACACCCTCAATGATGCCCTGAAGATTCTGCAGACTGATAATAAAGCACTTGTCGAAGAACTTGCCATACACAGCGAACGCTTGCAGCAAATGCGTAGCGAAACCCTGCGCACAGTGCTCCTGGACATTGTCGATATTTATGATCGGCTCACCGTAGGTTTTGGGGTTTTGCAAAACTACCATCCGGTTTCATCGTTGTTCAGCCATTCAAAAAAACAGGATGTCCGCTTTATAAAATCCTTTAAAAAAGGCCAGTCCATGACGCTCAAACGCTTTGAACAGCTGTTACAGCGCCACAATGTCCACGCTATAGACTGCATTGGCAAGCTGCTGGATCCTCGCATGATGAGTGCAGTTGAAATCAGTCATGATCCAAAACTTGATAATGGGATTGTCATCGAGGAGCTGCGTAAAGGTTTTCTTTTTGAAGAAAATGTCCTGCGTCTTGCAGAAGTCAAAGTCAATAAACTCTAACATTTATTAATACATCTTATGAACGAAATAATTATCGGAATTGATTTGGGAACGACCAACTCGGAAGTTGCCATTGTAGAGAATGGCCAAGTGGTGGTGATTGCTGACAACAACAGGAAAATCTTACCGTCTTTTGTAGGTATTGATGATCAGGGTGATATTCTGGTTGGCGAAAGCGCCAGAAACCAGTATCTGGTTTACCCGGAACGGACGGTTAAATCCATCAAGCGTTTGATGGGGCAGGACATTCAAGTGAATTTGGCCGGTCATGCCTATGCGCCACAGGAAATTTCAGCCATAATTCTGAAGCGCCTTAAAGCCATTGCGGAACAGCACGTTGATCAACCGGTTACCAAAGCCGTAATTACCGTACCTGCGTATTTTTCTGACGCACAGCGTCAGGCCACACGCGAAGCCGGGGAAATTGCAGGACTGGAAGTCGTGCGCATGATTAATGAACCTACCGCCGCTGCTCTGGCTTATGGAGGCAGTCAGGTTGAACAAAAACGCATGCTGGTTTATGACCTGGGCGGCGGCACATTTGACGTTTCGGTCGTGAATATTGAAGCCGGCGTTGTCGAAGTGCTGTCCAGTCATGGCGACAACCATCTGGGCGGCGATGATTTCGATCAACAGATCATTGAACATATTCTCGATCATCTGCAGGAAACACAGGGCATCGATCTACGCCAGCACAGCAAGGCACTGGCGCGTATCACGCGTGCCGCGGAAAATGCAAAATTAGTACTTTCCGATCAGCCTTATGCAAAGATTGAAGAAGAATACTTGCTGGAGCATGAAGGCGCGGCCATTCATTTGTCTTTAGAGCTATCCCGAATCGATTACGAAGACATGATCGAAGACTATATCAACGCTACCATTGACGCCGTGCATATTGCGATGAAAGGTGCGAAATTAACTCCCGCCGACATTGATGAAATCCTTTTGGTGGGCGGCTCGACGCGCACACCGTGTATTCGTGAACGACTCTATAATGAATTCGGTTTTGAGCCGCACAGCGAAGTCGATCCCGATTTATGTGTCGCGATGGGCGCTGCGATTCAGGCCGCGATGATTAGCGGACAGGAAGTAAACGCCGTGCTGGTCGATGTCACACCCTATACTTACGGCACCAGTGCTATAGCTTATTTGAATGACGAATATTATCCGTTTACCTATGTCCCTATTATTCACAAAAATACTGCACTGCCGAATCGTAAAACCGAAGCCTTCGTAACCAATCATGATGGCCAGGAAGTTGTTAATGTAACAATCTATCAGGGTGAAGATCCTGACGCATTGAACAATATAAAAATTGGCGAATTTCTCGTTGAAGGTTTACAGGATGTTGAGGCCGGCAACGTAATTACGCTTACGTTGGCCCTTGATCTTAACGGTATGCTGCATGTTTCCGCGCAGGAAAAAGCGACCGGCCTGGAAAAATCGATCACGATCAAAAACGCCATCTCGCGCTTTGAACACGGCGCGTTGGATACTGCCAAACAACGCATCAATAAACTGTTCGGACAAAATGAAACTATCCGTGCGGTTGTTAAAAATGAGGCGCCGGAAATCGTCGAGGCACGCAAACTGATCGCCAAAGCCGAAGCCTTATTCGACATATCATCCGATGAAGACAAAGAGGATATGATTGACTTGATCGAAGACATTAACAGTTGTATCGAAGCTGGTCTCGATGGCCGCTTGCAAGAGTCCGTGGCAAAATTAGCCGACATTATCTATTATCTGGAATCCTGATGGAACGCTGCCCTTGCTGCAATGCGCGATTAAGGGGGGCACAGTTCTGTCCTCGTTGTCAAGCCGATCTAGGCAGTGTTCACGGCTGCGAACAACTGGCAAGGCATTGGTTAAGCAAAGCCCTGCAGTTTTGGCTTGCGCATGAACCGCAAATGGCAAACCTGGCTTTATCCAAATCCATCCATCTCAAACAAATACCCTTAGCATTGGTTTTCCGTGATTTTATTATCCGGCAGCAATGCCAAAACGTGTTAGGATTATTGGAAAAAAAGGACTATACAGAAGCAAAAGAGTCACTCTCACTGTTGTGCGATTTAAACCCTGATAATAAATTTTTAAAGCAGTTGTACGGGTTTACAAGATATTTGCTGGTGAAAGATATAATAGAAATGTCTACCAACAAACAACTGTAATGGTCAACAAAACTAACGAGGCTTTGCCTCAGACCAACGAGTCATGGTTGGTGCTAACTGGCGTTGGGAGGGCTCCGCTGGAGCCGGTATGGTAAAATTTCCACGCCGGTATTAGATCGCTGGGCGATCAGACCTTA
>JAQTMV010000014.1 GCA_028714175.1 Methylococcales bacterium | reverse complement strand
GGTATCAAAGCTTTCGTTTGGGTTTCACCCAATGGGTGAGTCATGATCTCTTGCATAAGCGCCTCCTTGCTACATAATTTCAATCAGTTAGCAGTTTTTTGCAAGTTTTAACTGCTCTTTTCAGGATTATAAATGCGGATCATGGAAAACATGACCCCATCACCAAGCAGTTCAACTCATCAGCCTGACGCCCGGGACGAAAGAGACGCCGTTCGCACAAGCAATTGTCCATCTGGCCAAACAGCAGTATATTCAGCTTAAGTGGAATAGCCGCTACTGGCAGCGTCAGCACGAGCGGACCATTGCGCGGGAGGCTGCACTCAAGCTGGAGCAAGCTGCAGCAATAATTCCTGATATAACGCAACGGCTCTACGGGAAACAGAGTGAGAAGAATTCGTTGCCACCTGAGGTTCAAGCCGTTGATCCCTTACCTCCGCGTCCTCGCGGTCAAGCGTGGGGAAGCAAAGGCTATGGCCGCACCCCTCGGCCCCATCTGCCGGTGCTTGAAGAATGGTATTTTTTGCCGCTTGCTGAACACGCCAGCCCCACTGCGATGCGGCTTTTGATCTCTTTCCGGGATAAGCGAGGGCAAGATCGGCTATCGCTGGTATCTGTGGCTGACCCGCTCGGCCTCGGTGGTGTTTTTTTGGATAAATGGCTTGCACCGGCGGACTTGACGCCCTTTTTGCCCTGGACAATGGCTGCAGCACGCCGTCACGCATTGAAACAGCCTTTGAAACTGGAGGTTCCAGAGCAACCCGTTCCCCTCGATAGCTCTTGAAGCGTTATTATGGCCCTTGCTGCTGGAAACCTTTGCCGAAAAAACCGGTTCATTGGCACGTGTTATCGAGCGGCTAACCGGCTTCATGCCGGTCAAACCGAGGCAGGGTAAGCTTGGCCCCTCCGGCAAGCAGTGTGTCCCTATCAAGGACGTATGGCTTTATCCTTTGGGAAAAGCCTTCAAATACCGGCTGGTTCGGTAATCTTCACAGACAGGTTAACCGAATATTTACCCTTATTTACTAATAACCCATTGTTTTTTTAAGAAATAAGTGGACGATTTCCAAGCTAAACATTAGGTAATGCTAACATTTTCGAATATTAGATATTGCCAATGATTGCTGTTTTAAAAACCGGGAAACTTCAGATAGTAAACAGAAGCAGGCTAAAAAAGGCTTCGACTTCGTTTAATCTTCAAGTTATAGTGTCAATAAGGCAAACAGCAAACATGAAGCACTTGAAAAGTTTTTTGTTCGTGGTAAGTTTACCCATTAAGTAAGTCTCCATTATTGATATTGGTGCTTATGAGGGGGTATAGCCTGATAAAGTCAGGGAGACTTACTTGATGCACGGCGAGTCGTAAAATGCATTGAACAACGATTCATCAAAATAATAAATAAAACTACACTATCGTGAGGATGAGAAATGAGTAATGAAGATAACGCCAAACAAGAAGACAGCGAAAAACAAACAGTGGATTCGGCAAAATATAGCATCAGCAACCTGATTTCTTCTCTGTTAAGCTTAAAAGAAAAAAATCCAAAAGTGTTTTTTGGAGGCATTGGGGGAATAGTTATTCTGCTAATTATAATGATGATGAGTGGCGGCAGTTCAAAGCCCACTCTTACCGGGCCAGTTCTTAAAGATCTCGCTGTAGGGCAACGCTACGTCCTAAAGAGCGCTAATGCCTATGATCCGGCAGCAACAGTTCGTCTGGTGTCAACCCCCGGGACCATAGCGGCTTATGATGATACCGAAGAGACAGATAGAACCGGAGCTTGCCAGCATATGCCTCAAGGAACGCCTATTACTGTTCTGGATTTCGCGGATGCTTATGGAAAGCAAAAAGCTTATGCCAAAGTCAAAATCGAAGAAGGCGAATGCAAAGGTAATGAAGGGTGGGCTTTAGCAATTGATGTTCAATAAAAATAAAATTTGACAGCATTTAAATAATATATACAATAACTGGATCATTTCAAGTGCGGGAATAGCTCAGTGGTAGAGCACAACCTTGCCAAGGTTGGGGTCGCGAGTTCGAATCTCGTTTCCCGCTCCAATAGATTCACAAAAGCCGCGGTTGTACTGCGGCTTTTTTATTTCGCTTTTATGGCTGCGTAGCAAAATGGTTATGCAGTGGCCTGCAAAGCCATCTACGCCGGTTCGATTCCGGCCGCAGCCTCCATCAGAGCATCCAAACAGATACAACGAAGTACAAAAACCCGTAAGTCATAAGGCTTAGCGGGTTTTTTATTGTCCAATGAAGTGCAACAAAATACGGTACTCCCTACAAATCAATGCAGGTAGCTATTCGGAGGTATTTTCAGTCATAGTTCAGCAATAAAAACTTGCGGAACTACTATGAGACTGAAAGCCACTGAAATCAATGCCGAGTTAAATCTGTTTTTGTCCGAGACGAGGCTGTTTGTACTTTCAATCTCCCGATAACAAAATAATAAAAAAGGATATGACAACCTTGCGCATGATCCGACAAAGTAGGATTATGTCAACTGTGATTCGTATTTTCCGGATGATGGCGGTCGCTCTTCATGCTCGGCCGGGTGTTTTTAATAGATAAGGAGCCATTATCATTAACTATATAATCACCATTTGGCCGCAACTCTTCAACGATCCAATCTACGTTTGGTCACAATTCTTCGCATGTTTCTTCCTGGTGGGCTATGCGGGGGTCAAATTAACCGTTTATGGTGACGCCATAGCCGATAAAACCGGATTAGGCGGCAACTGGATAGGCTTTTTATTGATAGGTATAGTCACTTCCGTTCCGGAATTAACCAGCGGAATCAGTGCCGTAACTTTGGCTGACGCGCCCGATCTTGCGGTTGGCGCTATTTTCGGCGCCTGCATTTTTAATTTGGCCATTATCGTGATTCTGGACTTGTTGTATCGAGGAGGATCCATTTATACTTCTGCCAGTCAGGGACATATCCTTTCCGCCTCATTCGGAATTGTAATGATCGGTTTTAACGGCTTGGGGATGAATATGGCGTTGAACGGGAAAGCTTTTGCGTTTGGTCACATCGGGATACTAAGCCCGGTCATATTAGTTTTGTATTTGATCGCCGTTTATACGGTTTTTAGCTACGAAAGCCGTCAGATCAAGTTATACACGGAACAAGAGCCCGATGCCTTTCCGAACCTTTCGCTGAACGCCGTTATCATACGCTACATAGCAGCCGCTTCAGTCGTTATTGTCACAGGTATTTTTTTGCCGATGGTTGCCAAGCAAATTGCCGTGATCATGCACTGGCAAGAAAGTTTTGTTGGCACTTTGCTGGTTGCTTTTATTACTACCGTTCCGGAAATGACCGTTGCAGTAACGGCGGTTAAAATCCATGCCCTGGATATGGCTATCGGCGGTATTTTCGGAAGTAATCTGATGAATAACGCAATTCTTGCGGTCGAAGATATAGTCTACAAACATGGGCCGATTTTTTCGAAGATCTCGCCTGTCCATGCGGTTTCGGTAGTAACATCATTAATCATGACCGGTTTTGCCATCATTGGTTTGTTTTATCGTCCTGAGCAACGCATTTTGAAAATGGTAGGCGTGATCAGCTGGGTGTTGATATTACTCCTTGTGATAAATTCGTACTTCATGTATATCAACGGACAAACCGTCTGATTAAAGTCATGAGATGGTTTTTATAAAGTATATTATTGAATAACAACGATGACGGACTCCGTTACCCAAGATAAAAAACCGCAAGATTATCTGCTGATCGTTAATGACAGGGTTCCGGGACGGACACGCATTAAGGTGCCCAGTCTGTATCGGAACGATCGCCTGCGTGCGGACCTGGAATCCAGATTAACGGTTCTTGATGAAATCAGACTCGTGCGCGCCAATACGTTAACGGGTAATCTCCTGGTTGAATATATAGCGCCTCGTGATTCCCGGGAAATGCCGGCCAGTATTGCCCAATTGCTCGAAGCGCAATTGGGCTGTTCCATTATTCGTCATACCGAAAGTATCGATCGTCCGCCAAAAAAGGTCATAGAGCGAAAACCTAAAAAAGCGCGGCGGAGACCTGAAGTCACAGGCTATCAAGCTCAGCCGCAACAGCTCTGGCACATGCTTTCCGGCACCCAGGTCATCAATTTCGTCCAGGGAAGCGAAGAGGGCCTGACTCAAGAGGCTGCGGCTAAAAAGCTGGCGAAGTACGGGCTAAACCTATTATCCGAGCATGCCGGTCGATCATCTTTGCAAATGTTTTTAGGGCAATTTGTTTCCGCTCCGGTGGCGATGCTCGGCGTAGCGGCAGTTGTTTCATTGGCTACGGGAGGCGTCGCAGATACGGCCGTTATAGTAACCGTTGTTGTGATCAATTCGGTTATTGGTTTCGTGACCGAAAAATCGGCGGAAAAAACCATTAATGCCCTGGGGCAGTTGACTCCCGAAACAGCAATAGTGATCCGAGGCGGGAAAAAGCAGGAAATTTCAATGCCGGAGATAGCGTTTGGCGACCTCCTGGTTCTGGCTCCGGGCTCTTATGTTGCGGCTGATGCCCGTTTATTGGACAGCCATCGCTTAACGATAGACGAATCGCCTTTAACCGGCGAGAGTCTTCCGGTCAGCAAAAACCACCAATACCTGGGCGAAGAGGACACCGCTCTGGGCGATCGGCAAAATATGGTTTATATGGGGACGACGGTGACCGGCGGCAACGGCCGGGCGATAGCCGTCGCCACCGGACGGCATACCGAAATCGGCAAAATTCAGGATTTGGTGGGGGGAACAAAAACGCCGGTAACACCGATGCAAATGCAAATCGATGACATGGGCATGCAGCTGGCCTTGCTCAGTTCGGGTATCTGCGTGCTGGTGTTCGTGGTAGGGCTTTTACGCGGCCGCCCGTTACTGGAAATGTTGATGTCATCTATTTCCCTGGCGGTCGCTGCGGTTCCGGAAGGACTGCCGACAGTCGCGACCACAACGCTTGCGCTGGGCATCGAGGAGATGAAGCGCCGGAAAGTGCTGATTCGCCAGTTGCCTGCTGTTGAAAATCTGGGGTCGGTACAGGTCATTTGTCTTGATAAAACCGGAACGCTGACGTTAAATCAAATGAGTGTGGTGGCGCTGCAAACGTTGCAAACCGGCATTAAAGTCAAGGAGGGAGGCTTTTATCATCGCGAAGCCAAAGTCGACCTTTACCGGACGGATGAAACGTTGCGGCGCATGATGGAAGTGCTGGTGCTTTGTAATGAATCGATGCCTACTGAAATGGGCGCCTGCTTCTTGCAAGGATCGCCTACGGAGAACGCACTGCTCCAGATCGCCATTAATGCCGGCGAAGATGTCCATTTTTTAAGAGCGCATCGTCCCGCGGTAAAAGTGGATTACCGCGCCGAAGATCGGCCCTATATGGTTACTGTTCATACTTTGGAAGATGGGCAATTTTTTACCGCCGTTAAAGGCAGCCCTTCCGAGGTTCTCGCACTTTGCCGGAGATGCAGCATCGATGGACGCCTGGAAGAGTTGTCCGAGGATCGGCGCAAAGCAATTTTAACCTGGAACGAAAGGCTTGGCGCCGATGCTTTGCGCGTGCTGGGCGTGGCTTATTGCATCACCGGGGAGATAACCGGGTATAAACAGCAAGGACTCATTTGGCTGGGATTGGTCGGCATGGAAGATGTGATCCGCCCGGGCATGGCAGAACTCATGGCCCAGTTCCATGATGCCGGCATTGAAACGGTTATGATTACCGGCGATCAAAGCTCGACGGCTTTGTCCGTTGGGAAAAGGCTGGGCCTGAATGGCGCTGAAGGTAAGCCGCTGGAAATTATCGACTCCGGACATCTGGATAAACTGGATCCTTCCGTCCTCGCGGGGTTGGTGGGTCGTACGACGATTTTTTCCCGCGTCAGTCCGGCGCACAAGCTGCTGATTGTGCAAGCCTTGCAGCGGAGCGGAAAAGTTGTCGCGATGACCGGTGACGGAATCAACGATAGCCCCGCGCTTAAAGCTGCCAATATCGGCGTCACACTGGGCGAAAAAGGTACCGATGCAGCGCGTTCGGTAGCCGATGTCATTTTGGAAGACGACGACTTGAAAACCATGGTGACTGCGATACGCGAAGGCCGGGCTATTTATGACAATATTCGTAAAAGCCTGCACTTTCTGCTGTCGACCAATCTCAGCGAAATCGAAGTGATGCTGGTCAGTGCCGCTTTGGGCGGGCCCGAAATTCTCAATCCGATGCAGCTATTGTGGATCAATTTAATTACGGATATCTTTCCCGCTCTGGCTTTGGCAATGGATCCGCCGGAGGTTGATGTGCTCAAACGACCGCCGCGTGATCCGAATGCCGCCATTGTGAGTCGCAGCGATTATGCTAAACTGATCCGGGAGTCAGGTATCATTTCGGCCGGAACTTTAGGAGTATACGGGTACAGCCTTCTGCGCTACGGCCCCGGACCCAATGCCAGCACCAATGCTTTCATGTCGCTGACAATCGCTCAGTTTCTCCATGCCTATCGATCCCGGTCGGAGCATACCTCTATTTTTAATTTGGAGAATCGCCCCGTCAATCGCTATCTCGATACCGCCGTCGGTTTGTCAGCATTAATGCAGGTGCTGGCAGTGACATTGCCGCCATTGCGCAGGCTGCTAAGGCTGAGTCCTCTAGGCGTTTTCGATATGATTGCCATTCTGGCCGGCGCAGGATTGCCGTTTATTGCCAATGAAGCCATAAAAGGGATCAATAAAAATACCTTTAATCAGGATAATGAAAATGATCACTGACTTTGTTTTTACCTCTCAATCCGTCACCGAAGGGCACCCCGACCGGCTCTGCGATACCGTCAGCGATGCTATTGTCGACGCCTTCCTCCGGCAAGACCCCACGTCCAGAATAACGGCGGAGTGTGCGCTATCAAAGAATGTAATATTTCTTGCCACGCGGTTTGCCAGCGAAGCGATTGTCGATATCCCTGAAATAGCGCGCGCCATCATCAAAGGCGTCGGCTACCGGCCCAAGAACTTCAATGCCGCCGAATGCACCGTTGTGACCAGTCAGATAGAGCAATCAAAGACCCCCCGGGAAATCAATTTTTCAAACGTTGATGATGAAGAAATAGACCGGATCACCGTCTCCCATCAAACGACGGTCTTCGGTTACGCTTGCCGGCATACCCCGGAATTAATGCCGCTTCCTATCACGTTGGCTAATCAATTGGCCCGGCAATTATCCAAAACCAGGCGGCAATCAGGTATCGATTATTTTTCTCCGGATTGCACTTCTCAGGTCGGAGTTGAATTTGTGAATGATACGCCAAGCCGGATCGACAGCATTACCCTCATCGTCGGCTGTAACGATCCCGATTCGCTGCCTGCCTTTGCGCAAATCGAAGAAGATCTCCGGCATAATGTCATCAACCCGGTTTTTCGACATGCATCTATCAAGCCGGACAATTTGACCCGCATTACCATTAATCCCAACGGTCCTTATGTGCGGAGCGGGCCTTCTGCCCACTCAGGCATGACCGGCCGAAAAACCGACAGCGATACTTACGGAAGTTTTGCCAGGCATTGCGGATCGGCTTTGAGCGGCAAGGGCCCCTCGCGTATCGACAGAGTCGGCGCCTATGCAGCCCGCTATGCCGCCAAAAATATCGTGGCAGCAGGCCTCGCCGAACAATGCGAGGTTCAATTGAGTTATAGTATCGGTTTTCCCGGTCCGGTCAGTGTTTATTTGACGACAAAAGGAACCGGGATAATTGAGGATCATGAGATTCGCAGGCGACTGCTCAGGCATTTTGATTTCCGGCTGGGAGCCATTGTCAGGGATTTGAAATTACGCGAGCTTACGCAAGAAAATGACGGTATCTTTTATCAGAAATTGCCCGTCAACGGGCATTTCGGCGCTAATGGTTCACCTTTGCCTTGGGAAAAGACTGACAAGGCCGAATTGCTTGCCGAATAAAAGCCATCAATGGCTATGCAACGTACTAGGAGTCAAAGTCGGGATGACTGTCCGGATCTAAGGTTTTTTCATTTTCTTCTTTCAATACACTAAAAGCATACCAAAGCAAGGTGGATGCGGGTCCCATAATAGCGCCCTTGGTCATCTGACGAACGGCCAGCCCGATTAATGCCAGGAACAATAGGGAGCGCCCATCAACCAGCCCTCGGCTGAAATCCGTCAGCGACTCGTCAATTCGACTGAGGCCTGTTGAGGTGAGTTTTGGTATAGGCAGATAGGGAATCGAAAAAGTCTCCTCTTCCGCCGGTTGTTCAATGATCGTAAACAGGCCGTTTGTTTGAGCAAATTCGGCAATATTCAAGAATTGGATCTCTATCTCATGGCAAATCAATATACTGGCCGCAGGTGGGTTAAGCTGTAGTTGGGTGATACCCGGGCAATCGGAGAATAATTCTGCAATACGGTCAAAGTAACGAAAGTCGCCTTTTTTTTGCGGAATCTTCAGCCTTACGCGACCCGGCAATTGATGTTTAATGTATGCTGAAGGATAACTTTCGTTTCCTGTCATAAGTCATCTTGATCAGTGGAAGCCTCAGCATGCTCTGAAGATTCTGCCTGACTCATGCTGTTTTCCCGCAGCAGATCGGACCTGGCCTCGGCAAGAATGTCTTCAAGCTCTTCGCTCGCTTCGGCCATGAACTCCCGCCCTTTTTCCGCGAGCAATATGCCTGATTTGATAGCAGCGCGGGCAGCAGGACGGGCGGCTTTAGCGAGGGCCGGCAGTACTGGAATAACTGCTGTAGCCAAGACAGTGGCGCCAACGCCAATGGCGATTCCCAAAGGGGTGCCGCTCTTAAAAAAATCATTTATTTTAATCATATTCAGCTTTTCCCAGGAGTTGCATAGCGGGCGTACTGTTCAGTTGTTGCTTGATAATAATTTTTTTGATTATCATCAAAATCGCAAGTCGCCACCTCCGATGTAGCGATTCAGTAAAAAGCTCTTAACGGATGATTTGAGCACTTCAATACCTAAAGATCGGGTTGAGGCATTTATTACATTTATCGCAACATGTCACTATATATTATTTTTTAACATCACATTGTTACAGTTATATGACAATTTCAATCAAAAAGTAGTTGAAATGAAAAAATCTATTAAGGTCAAGATCGTCGACCATCCGGACGAACTCATTATTAAAGCCAGACAAACAGCCGAAAAACATGGCTTGCGATTTACCGGCGATACTGAAAAAGGGTTGATTAAAGGTCTCGGAATCGAGGCGCACTATTTGCTTCAGGAAGATGTGCTGACTGTCAAAATTTTACGTAAACCACTATTGCTTTCATGGGCGAAGCTGGAACAGAAAGTAAGAACTCTTATGAATATTAACCAAAATATCGGTTGATGTTAATCCCATTCGAAATGTATCAACTTAGATAGCTGATTTAAAGCAACGAAATTATTCCCCCAGGTCATGATATTGTCATATTTCTTTATTATCATCGAGTGATTAAAGACATGATAGGGTTTATTCATTGCTGGATTTTGCTTCGGACTGATGAAAGCAAAGAATAAACTCTGCACCTAAGCCATGAAATCATAAAAATTTTGCGGCCTTGTTTGAGGCTTTGCATATGTGGAAAAAAATTTACTCGACCGTCTTCACGCCTCGTCTTGATGATGAGGAAATCAATGAACGCCTTGAAACCATAAAGTCGTCTATGCCCACTCCGGTTTTTTGGCTGTTGGGGAAGACTCAATCGGGAAAAACATCGATCATCAGGGCTCTGACCGGAGACAGCCGCGCCCAGATAGGAAACGGCATGCACTCCTGCACCAGATCTGCATTCATTTATGATTTTCCTGATTCCCGGGATTGCATTATGCGGTTCCTGGATACGCGGGGACTGGGCGAAGTGGATTATGAACCGAATGGCGATATTGAAGCTTTCCGGGAACAGGCTCACTTGCTGATCGTCGTAATGAAAGCCATGGATCATTCCCAACACGCCGTTATGGAGGCTGTCAGATCGATTCATAAAGCTAAACCCGACTGGCCGGTTATTGTTGTGCAAACTGCATTGCATGAGGGATATACCGACCCCGCCTCCGAACACTTTAGTCCTTATCCGTTTGAAGATGAGGACTGGACTAAAATTATTCCTGAAAACCTGCGCCGATCCTTGCTTGAACAAAGAACGCTATTTAAGGGTATCGATGCTTATTTTGTCCCGGTCGATCTAACACTGCCTGAAGATGGTTACCAACCGGTCAATTATGGCTTGGAAGCGTTTTGGCGAAGCCTGGAAACAGCACTGCCGCACGGTGTTGCCTTGATGCTTCATGAAATGAAAGAAATACGCAAGGAACTGCATGATGTATATAGTAAAGCGGCGCATCCGCATATCGTTGCCTACGCGCTTATTTCAGGTGCGGCAGGCGCCGTTCCTATTCCTTTTGTTGATATCCCTGTCGTAACTCTGGTTCAGGCCAAAATGTTTCAGACGATTGCGTCAATTTATAATTACAAGCTGGATCGAAAAAGTTGGGCCGAAATCAGCAGCGCACTAGGTCTTACTCTACTGACCAATATCGGCCGCCGCGAATTAATCAAACTGATTCCCGTCTACGGTTTGGCCGTATCATCCGTGCTGACCGCAGCAACAACTTATGCATTAGGCAAGACGTTAACGGTTTACTTTCAAAATTTACGCAGCGGAAAAGAGTTATCCAGTGAATTATTCCGAACTGTTTATGCGGAACAGTTTGAACTGGGCCGGGCCATCCTGAAGGATTACGTGAGTGAGATCCAACATAAGGTGTTGCAATGAAAATGAAAACCCGCTGGCACATGCATTTTTCAGTCATAATTGCCCCGTTCAGTATCCCTTTGGCAGCAGGAGCTTACTGGTTATGGCTGCATCAAATGCTGATTTTATGGCTGGCGGCGTCAACAATCTTAGCCGCGGGGTGGTGGCTCGTTAATCAACGCTTGAACCGGTTGAATTTGCAACTGGAACTGCTTGATATTTCGACAACGGTCGAAAAAACAACTCAAAACAAACTGGCTTACAAACAAATCGAGCAAATTTCCGTATTACGCAGAAACAGCAATCCGGATTTGGCCTCTTCGCAATTTTATATGCAGACTTTGCTTGAAGTGATGCAGTCTGTAGCGGAGCAGTATTATCCACAACGTAAAGACGCTCTGTTGGAAATCAAGATACCCTATCTGCTCAAAGTCATAGAGATGCTGGCGCAAGAGTTACGCGTCAATCTTTCGGAAAACGTACCGGGCAGTCATATTTTCTCGCTGAACGATATTGCCCGCGGTCACAAGTTAGTTAATCGCGGGCGTGAGCTCTATCGCCTGTTTCGTATTGTATCGGCCGGACTGGATCCGGTGTCGGCAATGATTCGCGAACTCAAAATACTGACTACCGATAGCCTGTTAGCTCATTCCACTGATGACCTCAAGCGCTGGCTTATCGATGCCTATATCAAGAAAATAGGCTATTACGCGATCGAGCTTTACAGTGGCAGCCTGGTTCTGGACAATGATATATTCGCCAAAGCGACACGACCATCTCAACAGGAACTGGACAAAATTAAACACAGGGAATCGGCAGTGTCCACGGAACCCTTCCGTATAATGGTAGTAGGCCAGACTAATGCCGGTAAATCCAGCCTCATCAATGCCCTGTTCGGAGCAAAAAAAGCCGAAACCAATGCAACTCCTACAACAGAAGGCATTACTTCTTATCTGCTGGAACGCCCGGGATTGGAAACTGCGATTATACTGGATTGCGAAGGTTATGGAAGCGATGACTGCCAACGTTCGTTTGCAAAAGCTTCGGAAGAAATTATCCGCAGTGACATTATTCTTCTGGCGATTTCCGCAACCAATGCCGCGCGTGAACCGGATAAAAAAATGCTGCAGGCCATTCAGAATTGTTTTGCAGCTAAGGGCAAGAACAGTTTGCCGCCCGTCGTTGTGGCATTGACGCATATCGATCAGTTGCGTCCGCTCAGGGAGTGGCATCCGCCCTATGATGTCATGAATCCTTGCGGGGCAAAAGCCCAGGCAATTAGATTGATGATGGATACGCTAACGAAAGAATTGGGCTTAAATATCGATCAAATTGCGCCGGTCAATTTAAATCCGGGCTTTGAATACAATGTTGAGGAAGGCTTGATTCCCGCCATTTTTCAGCAACTCGAACAAGCCAAGCAGGTGCGTTATCTTCGTTGTCTTAAGGAATATCATAAGGAAGATCATTGGCGCAGACTTTGGAAACAATCCAAGCGAGCCGGGCAATTTATTGCCAAAAAAGGCTTCAGCACTTTTGATAAATCGTCTGTTGCTTTGTCTGGAGATGCAGTGCAAGGCGGGGAAAGTCCGCTGACCAACCCCGCCTGCTAACTCTTAAGAAAAAAGAGTTTTAATTTAAAACGTTTTAGTTGACCACTTTTGAGTCTTTGGTCACTAAGTGCTTTTCCTGACGAGTTTTAAAGTCTTTACGCGCGACCTTGGCTCCATCATGGAAACCTTTCGTCACGAGACTATTGGCAGGCAACATTTTTACGATCGCTAAAGAAGTAAAAACGGCCCCATAGGATATTCCGTAACAGGCACCATATAACCCACTATCAAACAATCTCGATGGTGCAGAAGCAATTTTAGTAACGGCTTGCCTGGCCGCAGTGGCTCCTTTTTTGATTCCAATTAACGCGATTTTGGATTTCTTAACAGGTTCTGTTACGTTTTCAACCGTCGCTTCTTCAACTGCTTTGTCGGCAATAACTTTCATAATTAACACTCCAGGATTTTCCGGTAAAAAGCCGGACATTGAACTATCTGGGGTGGAAACTTTTCAAAGCTTTTATCCCCAGGACCAAAAAAAAATTTAGCATGCTGTTTAGCAATTGTCAAACAGCAGAAGCTCATAACATTTCTTATGATCCGGAATATCGGGAAGAGTTCAACCTGGAGTAATGCAATAAATGGGAAATTCACGACCTTTATATTGGATAGGCTCTATGATCCACGTTCAAGCCACGTACTTCAGTAGTGGTTTGCGCGCAATTCCAAATTCTTCCCGATTTTATTTACACCGTCATTAACCTGTCATAACGTACCTCAATAATACAGCCTGATTTGCAGATTCAGAGGCTGTTATTATGTTGAATGAATATCAAAAATCCCGACGGACTTTCATCAAGACTGCAGGTTTCGCATTGAGTGCCGGCGCTGTTACTTCAGGCTCCTGGTTAAGCAGCATTGCTGCATCTTTGAATACTACGGCACTATCAGAGCTGCCCCAGTTGACACAGGGGATTCAATTTGGCGACGTGCTTTCAGATCGGGCTATTGTCTGGAGCCGAGCCGACCGCCCCGGCAGAATGATTGTCGAATATAGTTTGAATCCTGACTTTAAAGAATCAAAAGTAATACAAGGCCCCTTTGCCTTTGAAAATACCGACTATACCGCCCGCATCGATTTGACCGGATTGCCTCCCGGCCAGGATATTTTTGTCCGGGTCATATTCCAGGATCTAAATAATCACAAGGCATTGAGCAAGGCAAGTTCCGGTCGTTTTCGTACAGCTCCGGACCGTGCGAAAAATATCCGATTTCTCTGGTCAGGAGATACCTGCGGTCAAGGATGGGGAATTAATCCGGATATCGGCGGGATGAGAATCTATGAAACGATGCGTTTAACCGATCCCGATTTTTTTATCCATTGCGGCGACAGTATTTATGCCGATTGTCCTATTCAGGAGTCCCAGATAGT
The DNA here is from genome assembly GCA_028714175.1 of Methylococcales bacterium. Taxonomy (GTDB): domain Bacteria; phylum Pseudomonadota; class Gammaproteobacteria; order Methylococcales; family Methylomonadaceae; genus JAGXGJ01. The sequence continues at coordinate 27,534 of JAQTMV010000014.1, read as the reverse complement.
TCATGAAACGGGTGAAGTCTGGCGCAACATCGTAACCCCTGAGGTCGCCAAGGTTGCCGAGACTCTGGATGAATTTCGCGGTCGCTATAAATATAATTTGCTGGATCATAATTTGCGTCGCTTTAATGCGGAAGTTCCAACAATCTGGCTATGGGACGATCACGAGGTCACCAATAATTGGTCACCCTCGAAAGAGTTGGAAGGCGATGCCCGCTATACTGAAAAAAATATAGCCGAACTTGTGTCACTAGGGACGATTGCGGCATTGGAATATGCGCCTATCCGTTATTACCAGGCAAACGAAAGCCAACGTATTTATCGCAAATTACGGTATGGCCCACTACTGGAACTATTTGTTCTGGATATGCGCTCCTATCGCGGGTCAAACAATTATAATCGCCAGGAGCAGCCCGACGCCGATTCTGACTATTTTGGACGTGAGCAATTGAATTGGCTGAAAGCCGGTTTAAAAAACTCGAAAGCTGTATGGAAAGTGATTGCCGCGGATATGCCTATTGGTTTACAGTCGGGTGACGGCTTCGATCAACAGAACCGGCCTCGATTTGAAAACCTTGCTAACGGGGATGGCCCTGTTTTAGGGCGAGAGTTTGAAATCGCAGAGTTACTTGCCTTCGTTAAACAAGAGGAAATAGCGAATATGGTTTGGTTTACCGCCGATGTCCATTACTGCGCCGCGCATTATTATGACCCAGACGAAGCCGAGTTTAAAAATTTCGATCCGTTCTGGGAGTTTGTTTCCGGACCTTTAAATGCCGGCAGTTTCGCCCCCCATCAGCTTGATAATACTTTTGGGCCACAATTGATATTTCAAAAAGCATCGCCCAGCCCGAATCTGTCACCCTTGTCAGGACTCCAGTTCTTTGGTCAAGTCGATATTGACGACGTTAGCCTGACAATGACAGTCTCATTGAAAGACATCGACGGCGACACCCTGTTTACTCAGGAAATTTATTCTTCAATAGCCTAAGGCTGTCGACTCTATAACTACAGGTACAATACAGGCATTATTTATGCTTTACCGGTTGCGGTTTTAATTTCCAGATATCCCGATTGTATTCGCTAATGGTTCTGTCGGTAGAAAATTTGCCACTGTTCGCACAATTCAAAATGCTCATTTTAGTCCAATGATCTTTATCTCGATAGGCATCTTCAACACACTTTTGGGCATCAATATAACTGCGAAAATCGGCAATTGTCATCCAGGGGTCATGTGAACTTTTTATGGAATTGATTAAATCATCAAATATTCCTGGTTCAAATTGATTAAAATGACCTGACTCCAGAAGATGCATAACTTGCTGCAAGTCTTCGTCCTGGCCGATAATAGCAACAGGGTCATAATGATCGCGCGTTGCTGCAATTTGATCTTCCGTCAAACCAAACAGAAAAAAGTTTTCATCCCCCACTTCTTCACGAATTTCTATGTTGGCGCCATCCAGTGTGCCAATAGTGATGGCGCCGTTCATCATCAGTTTCATGTTGCCTGTACCCGAAGCTTCCTTGCCGGCAGTGGATATTTGTTCGGATAAGTCAGCGCCCGGACATATTTTTTCCATCGCTGAAACGCGATAGTCCGGCAAAAACAGCAAGGCTAATTTATTATCAGTGTCAGCGTCTGAATTAATAACCCGGGCAACATTATTGATCAGTTTGATGGTTTTTTTTGCCATCCGATATCCGGGAGCCGCTTTGCCGCCGATTAATACGCATCTTGCTACCCAGTTATCGGTGTCACCTTTTTTAATGCAATTATATAGATGAATAACATGCAATACATTTAACAGTTGCCGCTTGTATTCATGAATACGTTTAATCTGCACATCAAACAAGGCATTAGCACTCAAATGGAGTTCCGTGTCGAGTTTGCGTTTTTTATAGTCAATCAGTCGCTGTTTTGCTGCCTGTTTGATAGCATGCCAGCGTTGCCTGAATTGAGCATCTTCAGCATAGGGTTCCAGTTTTTTTAGCTGCGCTAAATCAGTGACCCACCGGTCGCCTATCGTTTCTGTTATCAGACTTGCCAGCTCGGGATTACAGGCGGCTAACCAGCGCCGCGGGGTTACGCCATTGGTTTTATTGTTAAATTTATGCGGCCATAAGGCATAAAAATCACTGAACAAGCCCTGTTGTAATAACCGGGAATGCAACCGGGCAACCCCGTTCACGGAAAAACTGCCTACTATGGCTAGATAGGCCATTCTTACCTGTTGCTCATCACCCTCCTCTATGATGGACATTCTGCGTAAGCGATCGCTATCGCCGGGCCAGTGCATGGAAACTTCAGCCATAAAATGGGCATTAATTTCAAAAATAATGTCCATGAGTCGTGGCAACAACCCTTGCATCAATTTAACGGGCCATTTTTCCAGCGCTTCGGGCAATAAGGTGTGGTTAGTATAGGCCATTGTATTTTTCGTTATGGTCCATGCTTCATCCCAGGTTAAACCCTGAATATCCATCAGCAGGCGCATAAGTTCGGCAATGGCAATACTCGGATGGGTGTCGTTTAACTGGAAACAGCGTTTTTCAACAAAGCGGCTGAAATCATTCCCGTGCTTGCCTGTCCAGTGGGCAATAACATCCTGCAAACTGGCGGAAGCCAGAAAATATTGTTGCCGTAATCTCAGTTCCTTACCATTTTCATTGGCATCATTGGGATACAGCACCATGGTGATATTTTCAGCGGCAATTTTTGCCGCGACTGCTTCTGCATAATCGCCGGCATTAAACTCATCCAGATTAAACTCTTCGGTAGCCACCGCCTTCCAGAGCCGCAGTGAATTAACAGTGCCATTCTGATAGCCGGGTATCGGCGTATCAAAAGGCACAGCCAGAACATTGCTGGTGTCTATCCAGCAATACCGTTGCTCGCCATTTTCATCGGTTTGAATTTCAGTGCGACCGCCAAATTTAATGCCATGCGAATATTCCAGCCGCTCAATTTCCCAGACGTTGCCATGACGTAACCAATGATCAGGTTTTTCAACCTGTTCACCATTAATAATAGTCTGGGTGAACATGCCATATTCATAACGTAAACCATAACCTATAACCGGCAGTTGCAAGGTAGCACAACTGTCTATAAAGCAAGCTGCGAGACGACCCAGGCCGCCATTACCCAGTCCTGCATCCTGCTCGCTGCTGATCAACTCTTCAATTTCAATGCCGAGATCATACATAGCCTGAGTAACAGTATCGGTTACACCCAGATTTAGCATGGCATTGCTTAAAGCGCGTCCCATAAGAAACTCCATGGACAAATAATAACCCCGTCTGCAGTCATTGTTTTTATAGGTTTGGTGAGTGGTCTTCCAGCGCTCCATCAAGCGGTCACGAATCGCCATCGATAAGGCTTCGCCCGCATAATAAGGCAATCGGCAGTTTTCATCCCTGCCCAGCAAATGGACATAGTATTGTTTGAAATCATCAATAAAATCGTCCTTTGTCAGTCCCTGGTCGGAGATTTGAGTGATTGATGATTTGGGCTTGCTAATAACAAATTTGTTGGTGGGCATATCTAATCCTGAAAGATAGTTAATTTATTACTTGAAGGGCTTGCGTTGTAAACACTGCGAATTGTTTCAGTCGGTATTTCTGTTAACGCCAGCTTTCTTTTTAGCTTTTATATGGGATTTGCTGGTTTTTGCTTCATCAAAACGATTATTTGCTAATTTAATCAACGTTTCCTGAACTCCCAACTGTTTATCTTTAGGCTGCAGCTGAATATATTGACCGTCAGCCTGCATTTCCCAAACACTGCGCTGGTTGGTCAGTTGTACATTTAATAGTTGCCGCAACACTGCCTTTAGTTCGGGTTTTCGCACCGGGGTGACTACTTCTACACGACTCTCCAGATTACGTTTCATACAATCGGCCGAGCCAATAAAGTACTCTTCTTCCCCACCATTTTGAAAATAGAATATGCGGGAATGTTCTAAAAAACGTCCAACGATACTGATAACGCGCACGTTATCAGATAATCCGGCAATGCCTGGCCTTAACCGGCAGGTATCACGAATAATCAGATCAATCTTTACCCCAGCCTGAGCCGCTCGATAAAGTGCTGCAGTAATGTCTACATCTTCCAGGGCATTCATTTTAAACTGGATTAAACCGGGCGAATTTGCAGTATGCTGACTGATTTCACGGTCGATTTTTTCCAGGAGTTTTGACTTCAACTTATTGGGCGCAATGAGTAAATTTTGATAGTTACGTTTGGGTACAAGGCCTGTAGTCAGATAATTGAACAATTCGGTTAATTCTTCACCTATTTTTTTATCGCAAGTCAGAATGCCCAGATCGGTATAAAGCCGCGCAGTTCCGGCATGATAATTACCCGTGCCGATATGCGCATAACGGCGCAAGCCGTTATAATCCTGCCTGACGACGTAAATCACTTTGCTGTGGGTTTTTAATCCAACCACACCGTAAGTCACATGAATGCCGGCGCTCTCCATGCGATGTGCCCATTTAATATTGGCTGATTCATCAAAACGGGCTTTCAACTCAACGACGACCGCAACCTGTTTCCCATTTAACGCTGCATCAATCAGGTACTGAACTATCTTGGTACCCGCCGAGGTGCGATATAGCGTCATTTTAATCGCTTGCACATTCGGGTCCCGGCTGGCTTCTTTAACAAACCGCTCGACGGTGGTGACAAATGATTCATAGGGGTGATGCAACAAAATAGAACCTTGTTCGCGAATCGCGTGGAAAATATTCGGAACCCCAGCCAGTTTTGGGTGATCACAGGGATGGTGAGGCGGATCGAGCAAATCCGGTCTGGCAATACCGGCAATCTGAAACAGATCCGTCATTGCCATGCGTTGATCAACTACAAAAACATCCTGCTCTTCATTAAGTCCCAGTTCTGCCGCCAGCCTACCGCTTTGCAATTTTCCCATCGTTGCGGCAACTTCGAGACGAACGACCGGAGCAAATTTGCGCTCGCGCAATTCTGATTCGATCATTTGCAAGAGGTCATCGGCCTGCTCTTCATCCTGTTCAGTTATAGCATTACGCGTCACCCGAAACAGATCGCAGAACGCTATCTTCATGCCGGGAAAGAGCAAATCAAGATTATTCGCAATCAAATCCCCCAGAGCCACATAAAGTTGCCCACCACCTACCTGGATAAAGCGTGGCACGCTGGAACTGACCGGTACTTTAATGCGCACCAGAGTCATATCATCGGTTTCAGCACAACAAACACCGGTCAGTAAATTCAGTGACAGATTGGAGATAAAGGGGAAAGGATGCGCCGGATCAATCGCCTGTGGCGTTACCAGAGGAAAAATGTTTTGAATATAGTGTTCACGCATTGTTTGTTGCTGATCTTTAGAAAGCTCAAGATAAGGTAAAATGCGAATATCCTGTTGCAGAAGCAGGTCAATAATTTGCATCAATAGTCTTTGTTTTTTGGCTTCAAGCTCACGCACAACAGCATAACATTCGGTAATTTGTTGCTGCGGACTGCGCCCGTCTATACTTAATTCGCGGATCCCCGCACCGACCTGTTGTTTAAGTCCACCTATCCGTTTCATAAAAAATTCATCCAGATTGGAGCTGACAATGGCAATAAACTTAACCCGCTCCAATAATGGAGTACGCTCATCTTCGGCCTCCCATAAAACCCGTTTGTTAAATTCCAGCCAGGTTAATTCGCGATTGAGATACCATTCGGGTGCTGTAAGATCAAAACGCCGGGATTCAGGCGCAGCGATTAATGTTTGTTTTTTTTGTATGGTCATGTTTGATAGTTATTTCCGTTTATTTGAATGGAATTTTTAAGCGTTGTTAATTCTAAAAACCCAATTCACTCCGGCGACAAGCAGATTACAGGGGATTACCAGTGCAAGGCCCTCAAGCGGGAGAACTTCTTCCTTTGATGTTCGCGCATGCGAATCATAACGTTCACCAGTGCTTCTATAGCATCGAGTATATAGGGGCCTTTATTCAGCATGACGCATTCCGCCCTGACCGCCATTGCCGCATCGGTAAATTCAGGTCTGGACCGTGTGCCTTTTTTAGCGATGGATTCAAGTACCTGGGTTGCCCAGATGACAGGGACATGAGCCGCTTCACATAACCACAGGAGTTCTTCCTGGATTTCGGCAAGTCTAACGCTGCCTAATTCCACGGCTAAATCACCTCTGGCAATCATGATACCGAGGTTATGTCTGCCGATAGTTCCCAATATAATATCAGGAAGGTTTTTTACCGCACGATTGGTTTCGATTTTAGCAATAATGGGCAGTTCTGATGCGTTCCGTTTTGCCAGTTCGGACATCAAATACTCCATTCCTGCCAGCGTTTCTGCAAATGAAAAACCGACCAAATCGGCATGCGCACAAACAAAGTCCAAATCAATTAGATCTTTCTGAGTGAGTGGGGGCAAATTAAAATCGGCTCCCGGAAAATTGATCCCTTTGTCACTTTGTATTCGGACACCACTGGCTTTTGCCTCAGTTATGCGCAATAACGCACCCTGCCCGGTCACGGCTTCAACGATTGCCCCCAGTTTGCCATCATCAATCCAGACCGGTTGACCTATTTCAAGTTTTTCTATGGCCGATGACAGCGTACAACCAATTTGAGCCGGATGAATCAGTACCTGCTCATCATATTCAGCAGGCTTACCATCGATATTACCGGGGGTTAACAACAGCAGCTGGTTTTTAAATACGCGAATATCCAGAGGCTCGCCGGTAAATCCACCCAAAGTAAATTGATCAGCTGAATTGGGTTTTTCTGTCTGATGAGCTGTTGTCAGCGTTAAGGTACAACCTGGAACAAGGTAAGCTGTTTTGTCACAACTCACCAGCCAATCCGTGCCGGAAAGCGCTTTCTCTACTTTCAAGTAACGCTGCTTGTTCTGGGTGGTAATAAACCCTAAGTAAAGTCCTGGCGCAAGTTTCTTATGCAGCGTCTTTGGGATGGATACTCTGAATAATGAACTATCGGCGGACGGGCTTTCAGAGTTGCTTGTTAAAATCAGATATCCAGGCGCTACGACCTTACCGGCGCGATCTTTTTGCACACGGATATGATGAATCGAGGGCCCCAGCGCAATGGAACCGGTACGAATCTTGTGCCCGGCAAGATCCATAAGAATACGGCAGAAACGGCCCATTTCGGTTTCCGAGCGCCGGACATTGGTTATCATTCCCTGCCAGATAACCGGATCATCGTGTGCACAATTGATACGAGCACAGGTCATGCCCTTTCCCAGTAATGAATTTACCAGCGTGTAATTCCAGGCGGCTTCGGTAGGCAAGGTTACCATCACATGTGCACTACCGAGTTCATGAAAGGGCCCGAATAATTCGATAGTATGCTGCAGCAGCAGTTGCTGGCCCCGATTGAAGCCGTAGTCGCTGGGGTTTTTTTTACCTGGTTGATAGTATTTGTCTGTTGCTCGTTTCAATACATCTATCAACGAATCGAAAGTCGACAAGACCGATGCTTCAGCTCTACCCAGAGAAGATAAACCGGCCTGAGCCAGGCGGTCCTGTAGATGACGCAGATCAAATTGCCGCATGGCAAGATAATAAGCAAGATTACAGGCGCTTTTGGTAAAAGCGCCTGGATAGTTGCGTTGGTATTTTTGCAGGCGTTGATTTGCTTTTATTTCAATTTTTTGGCGCAATTCAGTGACCTCTGCAAGAATTTGTTTCAGGACCTCTTCGTAAGGGTCTTGATTGAATCTATTTGTAGTTGCCACCGTCTGACAAGTCTGTAATACAAAGCAAATTTATTCGTAACTATTTACTTCCTGCCATCCCTCATTGTAAAAAAGAGAAGACAATAAGTTGAACAGTTACCCCTATTCATAAATACATCCAGTGTACTTAAGAATTGTGAAGGTTTGATGAAGATGAGGCATGCAGGCAAAATAATTATCTACGTATAGAGCCATGATTTTTTTGTTTCTTCTCGTCTTACGGATGAAGGCCTTTAATTGAAACAAATCAGATGGATTATTCAAAGTTCCAATATTTAAAGACGGCGTAACACTAATTCTTAAAAGAAAAAATTATCGCTGGTAATCACATCCACTGGACCAGTTACCGGAAAAGCCGCAACAGCTATGCCACTGGCTAAAGCATCCAGTATGACAATGCCAAAGGTACCGGTGCAACCGGTAAATACAAACACAGCCGCGGCAGCCATATATTTTGCCAAGGGTTCACCTGTCTTAAATCCAACAAAAATAGCGTACTGTGACCCGCTATTCCATAGCCAACTTTATCGTGCTGTATTGAGCAGATTTATAAGATGAAAGGTGTTACATTTCGGAGTATTTCAAGCGATTACTTCATAATTCCGAAGTATGCTCCTATTGGTCTAATGTGTTCCCTCGCTATCGCATCGGGCTATGTGAATGTATGCTGCCGGGCAGCGCCGCTGTTTTTTTTCCAATAAGTCACGATTACAGTCATATAACCGATGCTGATAGCACAAAACACAGCGGTTCAATCGACGTTGATAACGACAATAAGCACACATTACTGCGTGATCAAGACGGTTAAACCTGGTTTTGTTTTCTATGGATCGCGCGTATTGTTCGACATATAATACCGTATAAAGATTCCGCGCTTGATTTATCAAATTATCATTATCCATTTCACCTACCACCTTAATTTTTTCCAGCGTGCGAGTAATACGCTGGATTAGTCTAACGGATTATCCATATCCAGAACAAACCATTTTCTTTATACCGGATTCATTCAATGGCAAAGATTTAGAAGCTGATCAGAATATCCGCGATATTTTTAAAGTAGAAATCATCAGGAAGCCCTGAATTAAAAAGATCATCGGCCAATACTTCAGGCTTTCAGGGAAGCTGCTGAAAACCAGAAAGAGAATTGGAAACAAAACACCGTTCACCGTAATAGGTACACCCATGAAACCGGTTCCTTCGGAAATATTATAACGAGCTAGTCGAAGCATACCGCATGCAATAAAAAATAATGACACTGCAATACCTAAAACACCCGGAGAACTCATTGAGTAATATAACAATGCGGGTGCAACGCCAAAGGAGACCAGATCAGACATGGAATCGATTTGTTTGCCGAAAAGATTTTTTTGATGTAGCAGGCCGGCAATTTTCCCATCCAGCACATCAAAGATCACCGCCAAAAACAGCAGCGATGCACTTAAACCATAATGGCCATCAATAGCCAGCAATATTGAAAGTATGCCGCAGCACAGATTGCCAACAGTAAAAATATCAGCAAGTTTCATTAAACTTAAAATTTGCATATTGCACCCTGTAGTTAACGTTTGAACTCATAAACAAATGCTGATGCTATAACAGTCGCGTGACAGAATGATGAAATTCTGGTAACTACTCCCCCCATAAAAAAGTCAAAAAAAAAGCTTAACTGGTTTTTGGGTGCTCAAAATAGAAATGACGCTACTCCAGCTTATTGTCCTGTTTATTGGCATGTCAAGGAGCCTACAGCGGATTTCGAACGCCTGTGTGCTGAAGGCAACATCAGCAGTGAAAGCCAGTCCATCATGAATAGCTTGTTCATGGTGGTTGAGCTGATACTGGCCATTTTTCTGGAACGCACCACGAAAAAAGACACGACCAACTCCAGTAAGCCATCGTCGCAAACGGAAAAAGATGAATCGGCGTTAGGCCATTCCGGCAGTAACGGCAAAGGAAAACAGCACAACCAGGCAACGGCTCAAAACAGGCGCACAGTGGAAAACGTGATGCTGTCCACCGTGCAGACCTGTGATGTGTGCGGCGATGATTTGACGGGCGTGCCTAGTACTCACCATGAAAGACGCACCAAAATTGATATTGTGTTCGAGAAAGTGGTTGAGCACGTCGATGCACAGATCAAACAATGTCCGACCGCGCAGCTACCGTTAAAGGCCGATTTCCGGCCGATATGCACGGGCCTTTACAATATGGCGATGGCTTAAAAGCGTTTGCCATCAATCTGCTGGTTTGCCAGATGGTGGCACTGAACCGGGTGCAGAAGCTACTGACATCGATGTTGGATGTGGTGATTGCCGAAGCGACCTTATTGAAATTCGTACTGCGCTTACATCTGGCCTTGGAAACCTGGGAAACTCAAGCCAAAGAACAACTCCTGCGGGCTCCGGCGATTCATGTGGATGAAACCTCGCTGCGGGTGGATCAGAAAAACCATTGGATACTTGTTTATTCAGCCGGCGATGCCACGCTCAAGTTTTTACATCGAAAGCGCGGCAAAGAGACGATCGAGTCGATTAACCTCATTCCGCGTTACGGCGGTGCCATCGTCCATGACTGCTGGTCATCCTATTTTGCCTATTCAGACTGCAAACATGGTCTGTGCGGGTCGCATTTGCTGCGCGAACTGACATTTATGGTGGATGCGCACGACTATCGCTGGGCAAGACACATGAAACGCTTATTGCAGCTTACCTGCATGAGCGTCTTGAATAGCGCGGACAAGAAACTGACGGCAATCGAACAGGCCAACTTGCAAAAACGTTACCGGGCTATTCTGACGCGCGGCGAAAAAGAATTGCCGGTGATTCCGCCCAAACCCAGCGGAAAACGCGGCAAACTGGCCAAATCCGATGCCCACAATCTGTGGGAGCGCCTCAAGACGCATGAAGCAGCCGTATTGCTGTTTGCAAAAGATCCGCATGTCGCGTTTACCAATAACCGCGCAGAACAGGATTTGAGAATGGCCAAAGTCAAACAAAAGGTCTCCGGCTGCTTCCGGGCTGAAGACTATGCGCACGCCTATTGTCGAATATCCAGCTATCTGCAAACCATGGCCAACCGGGGATATAATCCGCTCATCGCTATTCAAATCGCCCTGGCTGGGAAGGCTGCCTCGATAGGGCGCGAGTAGTTACGTCGTATTAATCCATCAAGGCGGCACAATAGCTGTGGCTCAAGCGGTATCGACCATCAACTCCTGCGACGATAATCTGGCTGGTTCACCGATAAAGGCTATGTCGACAACTATAAAACTCTTGTACAGCCTATTGCAAGCCGCGTCATCGGCAGCATTACGGCAGACTTATCTGATTTTTATACCCGGCTAGGCATTGCCGTTGTTATTTTTGTTTCATCAATTATTAACAAAATCGACATCAAATAGACATAAAAACAATGTAATGTTCAAAGTTCATTCCGGTTGAACTCTGTAAAATATACTTAACCTTCATTGGAGACTATCATGCGCTTGATTAAAAACCTGCTTGCTATAGCGGCTGTGATGGCCACACTGTCACCGCTTCTCGTGTCCGCCGACCAAAAAGACAACGACTTTAAAAATCACTCGCGCTCTGAGCGACAAGTCCAGTTGGGTCCAAGACCCTTTTTCCTGGTCGAAGACATGCAGAAGAGCGAGTTAAAAAGTGCTCTTCAGCAATGTTCAGAAGGTCCTTTCTATAAAACCAAGTTTTCGATCGGCCATCGCGGTGCCGCTTTGCAATTTCCCGAAGAAACCAGGCAATCTTTACAGGCCGCTGCAATAATGGGTGCGGGAATCCTTGAGTGTGATGTGACTTTCACCAAGGACAAAGAGTTAGTTTGCCGCCACTCACAATGTGACTTGCATACGACGACTAACATCATGGAGACACCTTTAACCGGCAAATGTTCAGTTCAACCTGATTTGGCCAGCGCCACACCTTACGCTAATGTGAATTGTTGCACCAGCGACATTACCTTGGCTGAGTTCAAAACTTTGAAAGGTAAAATGGATGGCGCGAACACGAGTGCAAAAACGGTTGCTGGCTATATGAGTGGTACACCGAGCTTTCGTACTGATACTTATGCTGGTAACGGAATAGTGATGAGTCATAAAGAATACATCGTTTTGACTAAAAAACTGAACGTATCGATGACACCTGAATTAAAAGAAGCGCTGGTGCCAATGCCATTCAACGGCTTTACACAAGAAATGTATGCGCAAAAGATGATTGATGAATATAAAGAGGCGGGCGTCAACCCTAGTCGTGTCTATCCACAGTCTTTTCACATTGAAGACATACTTTACTGGCTCGCCAATGAGCCGGAATTCGGCAAACAAGCCGTTTCTCTAGAAGATTTAAACACGCCGGAAGATGTGGTTGACGCGACTGCAAGACTGCCTGAATTGGTCGCCAACGGTGTACAAATAGTAGCGCCTCCTACCTGGGCTCTGGTAACGCTGGATGCCAACAAGAAAATTGTTCCTTCTGATTATGCCAAAGCAATCAAAGCATCCGGCTTGAAAATTATCACCTGGACGCTGGAACGTTCTGGTCTGTTGAAAAATGTGAAAAGCAATTCCTATTATTACCAATCAGTCCTTGACGGTATTAAAACCGATGGCGACACGATGGTGTTGCTCGATGTACTTGCGAAAGACGTCGGTGTTATGGGTGTCTTCTCTGACTGGGCTGCTACAGTAACCTATTATGCCAACTGCATGAACTTGAAATAACTCTATTTGAAAGTGAGGTAACCGCTTAGCTCGCGTTTTTACGCAACCGGCTACCTGGAGAGTTCTGTACCGCTTGGATAGTAGCGGTAAGAATTCTCCTTTAATGAGTTACCCGGTTAAAAATTATGTGCAATGAAGTATATTTGGTTATTTCGCTGTTTCCCGTTTTATAAGAATCACATCAATAGAACTGCCAGGTAAAACACCAGCTTATTGCAATACTCTATGAAACTAAATGAATCCAGAAACATTGATCGTTTCGATTAACAAGCCGGCTCTATGAAACTCTCGCTGCTGACACTGAATCTTCATACTTATCAACAACATCCTCGCCACTGTTGTTTTGACACAATGCATCAACATGAGCGCGAGGTGAATATTATCGCTGAAGCGATCGCTCATTTAAGGATCGATGTCATTTGTTTTCAGGAAGTTGGGGAATATATGCACGACCCGATCACAGCGCCCTACGGCGAAGCGCCTTCCAACATGGCTTTTCGAATTTGTAATAAATTACGTCAGTGGGGGCTTTGGTATCATATCCATCAGGATTGGAGTCATATCGGATTTTATCGATGGCGGGAAGGAACAGCCATCATGAGCCGTTATCCGATGCTGCACAATTTTTCGACTTATGTTTCTGCAGATCATCGCAAGGACAACTACATGTCTCGAAATATCACCGTGTCGTGCATCGATGTCCCGTGGTTCGGATTATTGCATATCGCCAATGTTCATTTGAGTTGGGCGCATCATGGCTTTTATGAAGAATACCATAACCTCCACAAACTGATAAACTCACGCTTGCATTTCGGCGTCAGAGGCGATTTAATCGTCGGCGATTTCAACGCGCCTGCCGGCGAACATGCCTATAACCATATCGTAGGCAATGCGGAATATGTTGATCAATTTTACGAATTACATCCCCACCGTTTTTACCAACCCAGCTATCAAGGCTAAATAGACGGTTGGAAAAACTATCCGCCCAAACGAATCGATTATATCTTTAAACGCAATGGTCGCCCGATGCAAATCAAATCCATGGATTTCATCTTTGATAACCACTTCTATCCAATCGTTTCAGATCATTATGGATATCTGGCAAGATTCGAGATGTTTTGAAATGTTAATGACCGCGTTGCAAACCCGGGACTGCTGACAATTATTCCTCAATCTCCAGCACTTTTATTTTGCGGGCCAGGGTATTTCTGCCGTAGCCCAGTAGAATGGCTGCTTCATGGCGTTTGCCGTGGGTAAAATTCAAAGCCGATTTAATTAAAACAGATCGTTGTCAGGCTTTTTGCTCATCAGAATAAGCGTTAAAAGGCAGGTAGAAAAACGTTGTCCACCTACGGCTGTTTAGGCTTTTGCGGTGAACAATGATTTAAACGCAGACTGGTTTTCTTCCTGCTTGAAGGCTGCAAATTTTGACGAGAAGTCATTGCGAGCGTTGCATCTTAGAGTATCCAGGTTCTGGATTAGTACGCCCATGGCCAATAAGGTATTGGCGTGTATGTTGTTGTTGAGCATTTCTTCACTGAACAGTTTTAGTTTGTTTTCCTGAACTGCATAGTCCTGAAAACTGCCCAGCACTTCCTGCAGACCTTTCAGGTTTTTAATCAGGTGTTTTATTTGGTTTTCGGGATAAAGGCTTTGGAAAAACTCCATCAGATAGCGCAATTTTTTACAGGATTTTCTTAATTCATGTAATGCTTCAGAGGGTGACTGTTCGGTAATTGCTCTACCTTCGCGCAAAACCCGCTTATAACTTTTCCATATTCTTCGATCCGCCAGTTGCTTAATGGTCAGTTTTGCATTGGGCTCAACCGGTTTTAGCGGGGCTTGTTCTTTAAGGTATTGCTCCCATTCGGATATTGTCGATAAATATTTGGAGGAGCGCAGTTTTTTTGCCAGTTCCTTCTGCGCTTTTTGCTGTTTGGCGGCAAGAAAATCATGTAACGGGTCGAGGTCAGCACGAATTGAAGCGGGCAGGGTGTTTTTGTACTCGGTAAAGTTTAACAGATAAACATCCAAATCCCGGGTAGAACCTGTGCTTTGCCCTAGCCAGGAGAAAAATTCGGTATAGTGTGCGGTGATGTTGTCAGGCAATACGCCCTTAAGTTGACTCAGTCCCGCCCGGGTTCTGCGGACTGCGACTCTGAAGTCATGCAAAAATTCGCTGTCGGTATCGGCAATCGTGCCTTGCTCGTTATCTTTAATGGCCTTTAGCAAATGGCTGTAGATATACTTGGCTGCAATATCAGCACGCATATCCGGATCCAGGTTGATAGCCAGCTTTGATGAATAATCGTTAGGTTTTCGGCCCTGCAGTTTCAAGGCGGTAAGCAGCAATGGTTTATTTGTGGGCATTAAGCCCAGCTTTGCCGTCAGTATTTCGATAATGTGTTCAGCGGCCTTGTCATAGCCTCTGATGGGTTGCAAAGTGACGCGGTTATTGAATAGTTCGTGTTCCTCGAGTGTCAGGCGAACTACGGTTTTTTCATCGTTGTTGATTATGTTTAGATGATAAGTTTCATAATCGAGAGTGCATACGGGCAACAATGCACGCATTTCCAGAACGGGAGCCAGGATGTTGCGTATTTCCTCTGCCTGGAATTGTTGGCTGAATGCGGGAACTTCCTTGATTTCTGTGCTTGCGATGATCAGGTCATTTTCGAGGCTTTTTAAAAGTAAAGTTGATGCTGCTTTTGAGCGGTTAAATTCGCAAGTGATACCCTTTGTATAAAGTCGCCAATCAAAGCTGTCGTAATAAGTTTTCAGGGAATACTGTCGGGAAACCAGTTGTGTGCGTGCCATATTGCCCAGTTTTGCAATAAATCTTTCAGTTGTTAGACCCGCGGGAAAATCAAATTGTAAGGACATATAGACCAGAGCGTGGTAGGTTTTTGTGATGATCGTGAAACTTTCAATAATAACAATGTCGTATTAACATTTAATGACAATGTAACAATCATTCGTTATCGTAACTGATTTTCAGGCATTATTGTATAAAAACACACAGGGGTAATATTAATGAGTAGAGAATTATGGTTGCTCAGGCATGGAAAGTCTGACCGTAATATCAGCATGGATGATTTTGACCGGCCTTTAAAAAAGCGCGGCAAACGCGCTGCCCGGCGCATCGGGGAGTGGCTTCAGCAACAGAGACTGATACCGGATTGGGCAGTCAGTTCGCCGGCAATAAGAGCTATTACAACCGCGCAAATAGTCCATAAGGCTATCGATACACAAGGCTTGGAGATTCAGCAAGACAAACGTTTGTATCAGGAGGGTTTTGAGCGCTTGAAAACGGTGTTGGCGGAATGTCCGATGGAAGCCGGACGGGTTCTACTGGTGGGCCATAATCCGGAACTGGAAGATTTGCTTATTCATCTGGTTGGCGCTGCCAGCTTGCCTGATACTGATAAATTGCTTCCTACGGCGGCTCTGGCCAGGTTGCTAATGCCCGATGACTGGTCTCATCTGGAGGCTGGCTGTGCCGAGCTTGTGTCCATTACCTGCGCCAAGTTCTTACCTGAAGAGAATGTTGAATGACTGGGCAGCCCCAGTGTTGATTGCAGGGATATGGACAAGATTATGTCGTTGTCATAATCTTGTCATTAAAATACCCTAGACTATCCCAGTCTGAAACCTACCTCTTTCCGTCGGCTGGTTTCACCCAACGGATGAGGCTGGGTGCGGATTGAAACCACAATAAATTAACTGAGATTTGATGATGAAATTATCTTTTAAGACAAAATTACTGATAGCAGCGATGGGATTTACTGCTGCGGCATTGGTCAGCGGAACTGCAGGTGCGGTACAGACAGTTGATGCAGATATTCCTGAATATCAAAAAGCCAGTGGTATTTCTGGCAATTTGTCCAGTGTGGGTTCTGACACACTGGCAAATTTGATGACGCTCTGGGCTGAAGAATTTAACCGCGAGTATCCTAATGTTAATATCCAGATTCAGGCAGCGGGTTCTTCCACTGCACCCCCTGCGTTAACAGAAGGTACATCAAATCTTGGGCCTATGAGCCGTGAGATGAAGGATGACGAACTGGAAGCTTTCGAAGATAAATACGGTTACAAGCCTACGGCAGTCCCCGTTGCTATTGACGCGCTGGCTGTGCTGGTCAATAAGGACAACCCCATTAAAGGTCTGACTATTCCGCAGGTTGATGCGATTTTTTCGTCTACCCGCAAATGCGGTTACGAAACTGATATTGAAACCTGGGGTGAAGCAGGTGTCGCCGCCTGGGGTTCTAAAAGCATTCAGTTGTACGGACGAAACTCGGTTTCCGGCACTTACGGTTATTTTAAAGAAAACGCTTTATGTAAAGGTGATTTCAAAAGTAACGTGAACGAGCAGCCGGGTTCAGCCTCAGTGGTGCAATCGGTTACTTCATCAAAGAATGGTATTGGCTATTCAGGTATGGGTTATAGCACATCGGGTATAAAAATGGTGCCTCTGGCAAAAAAAGCGGGACAACCTTTTGTTGAAGCAACACCTGAAAATGCCATTAAAGGCGCTTATCCGTTGACACGTTACTTGTACATTTATGTCAATAAAAAGCCTAATCTGCCGTTAGCGCCCTTGGAAAACGAATTTATGAAAATGGTATTATCCAAAGCCGGCCAACAAGTTGTAATAAAAGATGGCTATATTCCATTACCTGCAAAAGTAGTTGAAAAAGTACTGACAACTCTTAAATAAGTTTTATAAGGGATAGTTGTTAAAAATGGCTTTAGCTGTTGTGCAGGGTTGCATAGATAGGGATGTTGGTCTGGATTAACTGCTTATGTCCCTTTACATGTGCGAAAGTTAATGCAGACAAAACAGCGGCCGAGATTTGATTATCGAATCTCGGCCGTTTTTTTGATTTTTGTTATATCATTGTCACATTTCATCCTTACAATCCCCCCCATGTCTGAAACAAATCCAATCAATAAAATACCATCAGTTATGGAAAAATCAGCCAGCGGCTATTACCAGCGCTGGCGACTCATCAAAGATTCATTAGCACGCTATGGTGTGATTGCAGGCGGTATTGGTGTGATCATAGCTGTCGTACTGATTTTCTTTTATTTGCTGTACGTGGTTTTCCCGTTATTTCTCTCGGCAACAGCTGAATCGGTTAGTCAATATAATGTGCCGGAATCAGCGTTGGGTAAAACAGTGCTGCTGGAGATAGAAGAACAAAATGAAGTGGCTGCCCGATTTACGGACACTGGGCAAATTATATTTTTTGCGGTGGCGACTGGCAAAACTATATTAAATGAAGCCATCAAAATACCCGAAGGTACTCAAATAGTGAGCTTTTCCCAGGGTAGCCCTATCAACGAAGGTGCCGTGATTTACGGCTTATCGGACGGCCGGGCAGTTATCGTAAAACATCAATACAAAATAACGTATCCCAATAATGTTCGCCTGATCACGCCATCGTTAAAGTACCCATTGGGTGAGCAACCTCTGGTGATAGATGAGTCGGGTGCGGCTTTGGAAAAAATTGCCGTTAAAATCGGCGATGACGCAAGTACAATAGTTGCAAAATCCGCCGGTAAAATTCGCTTAAGCCATTTTGAAAAAGAAAAATCCTTGTTCGCTGATGAAGCCTCTATAACCCGTACGGATTCGGTTTTGGACTATTCTGCCGCGGACGTTACCGATATTTTAATAGATAAGGATGAGCATAATCTTTACCTACTGGGTAATGGCGGGCGCTTGGGAGTGTTTGATATTAGCGATAAAAGCGCGCCTGTTCTTATCCAGGAACTAAATATAGTTGAGGCAGAACACAAGATTACCAGTGTCGCATTTTTAAATGGTGATCTTTCGTTGATGATTGGCGATTCCAGCGGTTTGGTCTCCCAGTGGAGTAAGGTTAGGGACAAGTTAAATCGCTTTGCCATGCAAAAAATCAGGGTCTTTAAAGTTTCGGATAAAGCGGTCATCTCGATAAATCCGGAACAACGGCGTAAAGGCTTCATGACGCTCGATGCCAGCGGCATACTGGGCATTTATCATTCGACTTCTGAAAGAGAAATGATTAAAGAGCGTGTCAGTAATTCACGCCCGGAAGCCGCGGCAATATCGCCCCGGGCCAATGCCCTGTTAGTACAGTCTGATGACGACAAAATAAACTTCTGGAAGGTGGATAATGAGCACCCGGAGGTATCTTTAGGCTCGCTTTGGCGGGAAGTTTGGTATGAAAGTTATCCCAAGCCGGATTATATCTGGCAGTCGTCCTCGGCGAATAGCGACTTTGAGCCCAAATACAGTTTAACACCCTTGGTTTTTGGTACTCTGAAGGCGGCCTTTTATGCCATGCTGGTGGCTATGCCTTTGGCCCTGATGGGGGCTATTTATACCGCCTATTTTATGACATCAAGAATGCGGCAGATTGTTAAACCAGCCATTGAATTAATGGGAGCGCTGCCTACGGTTGTTTTGGGCTTCCTCGCCGGATTATGGCTGGCGCCGTTTATTGAAGAGTATTTGGCGGGGCTATTTGCATTGCTGATGATTGTGCCGTTGGCTGTTATGCTGTTTGCCTATGCCTGGCAGTATTTACCGGCAACTATACAGCAGAACATACCCGATGGCTGGGAAGCCGCTATATTAATACCGGTAATTTTGCTTGGCGGCTGGTTTGCTTTTGCCGTGAGCGTGCCATTGGAAAGCTTTTTATTTCACGGCACCTTACGCGATTGGTTTAAGACCGAATTGGGCATCGGCTATGATCAACGCAATGCGCTGGTAGTGGGTATAGCAATGGGCTTCGCGGTGATTCCGACTATTTTTTCAATTGCTGAAGATGCTATTTTCAGCGTACCCAAGCATTTAACGGTGGGTTCTCTGGCATTAGGCGCAACACCTTGGCAAACCATGATGGAGGTGGTGTTATTAACAGCCAGTCCGGGGATTTTTTCTGCCGTGATGATTGGTCTGGGCCGCGCAGTGGGCGAAACCATGATTGTGTTAATGGCGACAGGGAATACGCCGGTGATGGATATAAGCGTTTTTCAGGGCCTGCGTACGCTTGCTGCCAATATAGCCGTGGAAATGCCTGAATCTGAAGTGGACAGTACACACTACCGGGTATTGTTTCTGGCCGCTCTGGTGTTGTTCATGTTTACGTTTGTTTTTAATACGCTGGCCGAAATTATTCGTCAGCGCTTACGCGAAAAATATAGCTCATTATGATGAAATCATGGTTTAAAAGTGGAGCTCCCTGGATATGGCTCAATGCGGCGGCAGTCAGTGCCAGCCTTATCATGATCGTGGGCGTGCTGGGCCTGGTTACTGTGCGGGGAGCAGGTCATTTCTGGCCTTCTCAAGTGACCCGGTTCAGTTATCAGGAGGAAGGTAAACAACCCCAGATAATTATTGGTGAGAAAGTTGACACCAGCATAACGCCGGCTGCGATGGCTAAATCGACCGGCTTTAAAATGGCCGATGACGAAGACACCCTGGTGCAATTTTTGATTAAAACCGGCAACCGGGATGTGACGGGTGCCGACTTTCGCTGGTTACAGGAGCGTAATGTGAAAGAGCAGAGCGATCCGGCCGATATGATGGTTGTAGAACGCCGGGAGTGGGGTAATTTTTATGGACAATTGATCGAAGTTAAAGAAAGCGGAAAAACTATTGCAACAGGCGAACAGGCTTGGCCTGTCCTTCAGACAAAGATTAAGGATGCTTTAGCGGTTTTTAAGGAAATAGCGCATTTGGAAAAAAAGGAAATTGGCGCGATAAACTATGGTTTGGAACGCTTAAGGCTTAAACAAAAAAAACTGGAATTGGAAAATCGCCTGGATGATGCAGCGAAACGACAGATTGCTGCAGAAAAGGCCGGTTATGAAGATCAATACAAGCAATATCAAACACAGTTAGCTGGGCTCTATCAGAAACTAAGACTCGATAGTCTGGTTGCCAGGACCGAAAGCGGAAGTACGGTGGAAATTCCTCTGGCCAAGGTGGTTAGAGCCTTCCAGCCAAATGCGATGAGTCTGTTTGATAAAATCGCACACTATGGGACTAAGCTGGTTGAATTTTTAGGCGATGATCCGCGTGAAGCCAATACCGAAGGCGGCATTTTTCCGGCTATATTCGGTACCGTGATGATGGTTATGATAATGTCGGTTATTGTTACGCCATTTGGTGTGATTGCGGCAGTGTATTTGCGTGAGTACGCCAAACAGGGTTTTACTACGCGGCTGATCAGAGTTGCAGTTAACAATCTTGCGGGTGTCCC
Organism: Methylococcales bacterium; assembly: GCA_028714175.1. Taxonomy (GTDB): domain Bacteria; phylum Pseudomonadota; class Gammaproteobacteria; order Methylococcales; family Methylomonadaceae; genus JAGXGJ01. The sequence continues at coordinate 6,797 of JAQTMV010000014.1, read as the reverse complement.
CTCTGTTGTTTATGGAGTATTTGGCTTGGGCTTTTTTGTTTACATTTTGGGCGGTAACATCGATCAATTGTTTTTTCCTGAATCAGCTCCTGCACCGGTTTACGGTACGCCGGGATTGTTGTGGGCTTCGATTACGCTGGCCTTGTTAACGTTGCCCGTTGTCATCGTATCTACGGAAGAGGGGTTGGCGCGTATCCCCAGTTCTATACGCGAAGGCAGTTTGGCGTTAGGCGCTACCAAACTTGAGACCTTATGGCTTACCGTATTACCTATGGCAAGTCCGGCGATGATGACCGGCTTGATTCTGGCGGTAGCAAGAGCTGCGGGAGAAGTGGCTCCGTTAATGCTGGTGGGTGTAGTTAAGCTGGCGCCAACATTACCCCTGGATGGCAATTTCCCGTTTTTGCATCTGGACAGGAAGTTTATGCACTTGGGGTTTCATATTTATGATGTAGGTTTTCAAAGCCCTAATGTTGAGGCGGCGAGACCCTTGGTTTATGCGACAGCATTATTACTGGTTCTGGTAATTGTAGTGCTTAATCTGGCTGCAATTGTCATAAGAAATAATCTCAGAGAAAAATACCGGGCACTGGAAGGTTAAAGAAATGACAGCACAACAAGCACGTACACATGCAATTGATATGAGTTCTGTTTTACGCGGCAAAGGAAACCAGGATGAGCAGAATGAAACCTGTATCAAGGTAGAAAACTTAAACCTGTTTTACGGCGAAAAACAGGCATTACATGATATAAATATGGAAATGCCGAAGCACAAGGTAACCGCCTATATTGGCCCCAGTGGTTGCGGTAAATCAACGTTGTTGCGATGTATTAACCGGATGAATGATCTCGTTGATAGTGCAAGAATTGATGGCAGGATCCTGCTGGAAGATGAAGACATTTATGATAAAGCCGTTAATGTGGCCGCTTTGCGCAGACGCGTCGGCATGGTGTTTCAGAAGCCAAATCCGTTCCCGAAATCCATTTTTGAAAATGTAGCTTACGGTCTCCGGATTCAGGGTGTTAATGATAAGCGGATATTGGATGAAACCGTCGAAAACGCCTTGCGTGGCGCAGCACTGTGGGATGAAATGAAAGACCGCCTGAATGACAATGCATTGGGTATATCGGGCGGACAACAACAAAGACTGGTTATTGCCAGAGCGATTGCGATAGAACCTGAAGTGTTGCTGCTGGATGAACCTGCATCGGCGCTGGATCCCCTTTCAACGCTAAAAATTGAAGAGCTGATCAATGAACTTAAGGAAAAATATACTATAGTTATAGTCACGCACAATATGCAGCAGGCCGCACGCGTTTCCGATTACACGGCATTTATGTATATGGGCGAATTGATTGAAATAGGTACAACCAGCGAGTTATTTACCAATCCCAAAAAAAAACAAACAGAAGATTATATTACCGGCAGGTATGGATAATCAGGAGCAGACAATGGACAACAGCAAAATAGGGCATCATATATCCGAGCAGTTTAATAAAGAACTGGAAGATATACGCAATAAAGTTTTAACAATGGGCGGTCTGGTTGAACAACAGATAGATCTGGCGATAAAGGCCTATACGACAGGAGATATGGAAATGGCTGAGCTGGTTATCAAGCAGGATAACCAGGTTGACGCACTGGAAATGGCTATCGATCTGGAATGTACGCAAATTCTGGCGCTGAGGCAACCTACGGCATTTGATTTAAGGCTGTTGATTACGGTGATTAAAGTCATTCATGAGATTGAAAGAGTTGGCGACAAGGCTGAACGCGTCGCTGAAATGGCAATAAAGCTGGCCGGGGTCCCAAGCCAAAACAAATTTCCTCATTATGAATTGGAGCATATGGCTGAACTGGTCAAGGGAATGCTGCATGATGCCCTGGACGCCTTTGCCAGAATGACGATTGAGGGCGTGTCTGCAATTACTGAACTGGATGAAAATGTTGATCGTGAATATGACAATATTCTCAGGCAGTTGATTACCCGAATGATGGAAGACCCGAGAAATATTACCAGGACTCTGGATGTGCTCTGGACGGTTCGCGCGCTGGAAAGAATTGGCGATCATGCCTGTTATATCTGTGAACACCTGATTTATATGATTAAAGGCGAAGATGTACGGCATTTGAGCCAGTCAGAATTGGAATCAAAACTGAAAGAATAATGGTTTTGAACTATAAAAAGGCGAGCCACCTGTCGGTGTCTCGCCTTTTTTATTGTTCTTTATTCCCGGGATTATTCCTCCAGGCCAATAAAATCCCAAACCTTGTGGGATAGAGTTGTGCTAACGTGTTCGAGTACGGGTGGGCCATTAGGATAGTTTAGCTGATAAACCCGGGTCGCATCCTGGGCAAGATCCACCATCTCAAGTTTGGTGTAAGCTTCCTGTAAAACCTGCAAGGCGAAAGGCACAGCCGTGGTGCGCTGATATTTTTCAATGACAGTAGAGGCTCTGCCGACGGCGGCAACATAAGCTTTACGTTTCATGTAGTAGCGTGCAACGTGGACCTCATACATAGCCAGATTGTTTTTAAGTGCAATTATGCGTTGCCGGGCATCGGGTACATATTTGCTTTGCGGGAATCGGCGTATCAGTTCTTCAAAATTCTTCAAGGCATCACGGGCAGTCCCCGGATCCCGTTGTGAAGTATCGGTCGGCAGAAAGCGATCTATAAAGCCTATGCCTCGATTGTAATTAACCAGGCCTTTTAGATAGTAGGCATAATCAACGGCGGGATTGCGGGGATTCATTTTAATAAAGCGGTCTGCAGCAGCAATGGCCGAGTCAGGATCATTATTTTTGAAATAGGCGTAAGCAATATCCAGTTGTGTCTGTGCTGACTCCTCACCAAAAGGATAACGCGATTCAAGCGCTTCATAGAGTTTGATGGCCTTTTCATAATTGCCTGCATCCACCGCCGTCTTGGCTTCAGTGCTAAATTTTTCGGCAGTCCAGTCTGCATATTCATCTTCTTCTGATGAGCTGGAATCATTGGAGAAGAGTTCATTAAGTGTTCCACAGCCTTGGAGAGACAGGCCTAAACAGCAAATAAATAAAAATTTAATTAAAATTAATCGCATAGTACTAACGACACGTTGTAATATTGTAGGTTTTCTCGCGGTAATGGCGAATAAGCATTCGTCATTACACTAATGTATCCTGCGAGTATAACTTAACAATGGGTTATTCAGAAGAACTTGTTATGACAAGATTAACAGCAGAAGTGCCATTAGAAATGGCAGGCATGCGTTTGGATCAGGCGCTGGCCGAACTATTTGCCGACTATTCGCGCAGTAAACTGCAAACCTGGGTTAAATCCGGGCGTGTGCAGGTCGATGGTTCAACGCTTAAGCCAAAAGACAAGCTTGACGGCGGCGAGGTAATAACACTGGATGCCGAAGCTGAAATCGTAGTGACGTCTGAAGCCGAAGCAATTCCCCTGGATATTATTTTTGAGGATGACAGCCTGTTAATCGTCAATAAGCCGGCAGGTCTGGTTGTGCATCCGGCAGTCGGAAACTGGCATGGAACCTTGCTAAATGCCCTGCTAAATCATGATTCAAACCTGGAGACATTGCCCAGAGCCGGCATTGTGCACAGACTTGATAAGGAAACCAGCGGATTGTTGATGATTGCAAAAACCTTGCAGGCTCATAACAGTCTGACGCAGCAGCTACAGGATCGGGAAATTATCCGGGAATATCTGGCGATTACCCGTGGACGGATGACGTCCGGGGGCACGATAGATGAACCGATAGCCAGGCATCCTACGGATCGAAAGCGCTATGCGGTTAAAGAGTCAGGCAAGTTTGCTGTCACACATTACCGCGTCGTGCAGCGTTTTGCTCGACATACCCTGGTTCAGGTTAAGCTGGAAACGGGGCGTACGCATCAAATTCGCGTACATATGGCGCATATTCGTTACCCGCTACTGGGCGATCAGGTTTATGGCGGACGCTTTCAAATGCCACCGGATTGTAGTGAGCGTCTGGAAAAAGAATTACGCGGCTTTAAGCGACAGGCATTACATGCGGCAAAATTGGGTTTGCAACATCCTGTTACCGATGAATATTGTGAATGGGAGCAACCTTTGCCCGAAGACATGACCCGTCTATTGGAAGCGTTAGCTGATAATGAACAAGATTAAACACTGGCTTGTTCCCAACTGGCCAGCGCCGGCTCATATACATGCCGCGACCACCTTGCGTAGTGGCGGCGTGAGTCGCGGCGTTTACGCCAGTCTTAATCCTGCCAGTCATGTGGGCGATGATGCCGATCGGGTCAGACAAAACAGGAAGATTATCAGAGAGATGCTGAAGTTACCCGCTGAACCCGTATGGCTGGAACAAATACACAGCAATCGTGCCGTTAAGGCGGTAAAAACTGCGTCATTGCAACAGGCTGATGCCAGTTATACCGATGAATCAGGCGTTGTCTGTGCGGTGATGACCGCGGATTGTTTGCCGTTGCTGCTTTGTGCGGCGGACGGCAGTCAAGTGGCGGCAATTCATGCGGGCTGGCGGGGTTTGCTGGCGGGTATTATCAGCAATACGGTCATGGCAATGCAAATCCCCCCCACCCCCCCCCTTTGCAAAAGGGGGGCTAGGAGGGATTTACTGGCGTGGCTAGGGCCTGCAATCGGGCCTGATTGTTTTGAAGTAGGCGTAGAGGTGCGTGATGCTTTCCTGGAAAAATCGGCTGCCTTCACAAGTGGATTTAAAAAGCAAAGCAACGGCAAATGGCTGGCAGACATTTATCAGTTGGCCCGGATTGAGCTGGCCGCCCTGGACATAGTTAAAGTTTATGGAGGCACAAACTGTACGGTCAAGGAACATAAGCGCTTTTATTCTTATCGCAGGGATACACAAACAGGGCGCATGGCTACATTAATATGGAGAGAATAGCGCAGTGAATTTATTGATATTAATTATCATTTTTACAGCCATCGGCGGGGTATTAAGCGTCATGGTCGCTTCAGCTTTTTTATTGCTGCGGGATCATCATAGAAATACCGTGCTACCGCATGGGATTAGTTTTGCAATTGGCGCATTATTAGCTGTTGCCTTTTGGGGCTTGATTCCCGAGGCATTTGCAGAAGTTAAGCCGGGGCAATTCCAGGTGTTATCGGGGACAATTTTAGCCGGTATACTCGGTTTTTTTATGCTGGAAAAATTGCTGATCTGGCGGCATTGTCACTACGGAGAGTGTGAAGCGCACAACGATGATGGATATGAGCACAGCGATTATCATGCGCATAGTCACCGGCACGGTGTTGCCAAGTCGGCGGGCACATTGATTATTCTGGGAGATAGTATTCATAACTTTGTCGATGGTGTTTTAATTGCAGCGGCATTTTTAACAGATGTCCAATTGGGCATAGTCACCAGTCTGGCTGTTGCGACGCACGAAATCCCGCAGGAAGTAGGCGATTTTGCAATTTTACTGGATAGCGGTTATTCCAAAGGAAAAGCGCTTTTTTATAATATACTCGCCAGCTTAACCACTGTTCTGGGCGGTGTGCTGGCTTATTTCAGTCTGGAGGATTTGCATGACAGCCTGCCGTACTTTCTGGCTTTGGCAGCTTCAAGCTTTATTTATATTGCAGTCGCCGATTTGATACCGTCATTGCATAAAAAAACCGATATGAAGACTTCATTACAGCAAATTGCATTGATTGCGGCAGGGGTGTTTTTGATCTGTTCATTGCACGGCATTGCGCATAATATCGCGCTAGCGTAAAGACGCGATAAATCGCGTCTTTACGCAGGCCAATTCAGGTAATCACATTAGGTTCTGTTCTGCCGGTCCGTTTTTTAATTTCACAAAATTGTTCAGCAAGGTTGATTAACTCTGCCAGTGCTTCCTGAGCATCCTGTTCATGCCGGGTGGCGTCAGCTTCAAAACGTTCAATATAAATTCTCAATGTTGCACCGACTGTACCCGTTCCTGATAAGCGAAAAACAATCCGCGAGCCGTTTTCAAAACCGATGCGTATGCCCTGGTTTTTGCTGATGCTACCGTCTACCGGGTCTTCATAACTGAATTCATCGGCATATTTAACGACGTATTCACCAAAACTCTGGCTTGGTAATATGGGCAATTGATTTCGCAAATGCTCAACAATACTGTTGGCAATAGGGGTTTCGACAGCTTCATAATCGTGGCGGCAATAAATGTCACGGCCGAATTTTTGCCAGTGTTCATGGACAATATCAGCAACGGACTGACGCTTTCTGGCGATTAAATTCAACCAGAATAACACTGCCCATAAACCATCTTTTTCACGGACATGATTGGAACCGGTGCCAAAACTTTCTTCGCCGCACAGAGTGATTTTCCCGGCGTCCAGCAAGTTGCCGAAAAATTTCCAGCCGGTTGGTGTTTCATAACAGGGAATGTTATAGTTTGCCGCGACGCGGTCAACCGCCTGACTGGTAGGCATGGAGCGGGCAACGCCGCTTAATCCTTTGGCGTACGCAGGAATTAAATGGGCATTGGCGGCCATGATTGCCAAGCTGTCGCTAGGCGTAACAAAAATGTTGCTGCCGGTAATCATATTGCGGTCGCCATCGCCATCAGAAGCGGCGCCAAAAGTTGGTGCATCAGCGCTGAACATCCGCTCGGCAAGTTCGTGTGCATGCGCCAGATTCGGGTCAGGGTGATGACCACCAAAATCCTCAAGCGGTTCAGCATTAATCACTGATTCGGGCGTTGCTCCCAACATATCTATCAATATCCTTTTGGCATAAGGTCCGGTTATGGCGCTCATAGCGTCAAAGAGTAGAGTTATA
>JAQTMV010000013.1 GCA_028714175.1 Methylococcales bacterium | reverse complement strand
TTGTCATGATTTCTAAGTATCTATATGCTGTGTGCGAAGCGAACAACGTTGAAAAGCCCGGTGCGGTAATTCCGCACGCCGGGATTTGTGAGGGGGCAGTCGGGCAACTGGCTGTCCTACCTTGATGTGCATCACTGGGAGGAAATGTGATCAGTTCTTTGTATGCTGCGATGTTGGCGCTATTGATCGTCTGGTTAACGCTTCGGGTCATAAAATTGCGCCGGTTAAAGAAAGTGCGTTTCGGAGATGGAGGCGAACCAGAACTTCAGATTGCGATCCGAGCCCAGGGAAACGCAACAGAATATGTCCCTATTTCTCTTATCCTGCTCGTGCTGCTTGAGTTAAGCGGAGCTCACACAGCCCTTGTGCATTCCGGCGGTATTGCTATGCTCGCCGGCCGTATCTTGCATGCAAGGGGCTTACTGACCAGAAGTCTTCGTTACCGCGTGCTGGGAATGCAGGTGACCATCTATACTTTAATCGGATTGGCATTTGCTAATCTCGCTTACGCTGTGTATAACGGTCTACGTGTGCTCTAACGAATAAGGTTAGATTGTGCGAGCGATAGCGGTGCCACTGGCATGGTAGTCAGCTAGCTGGTGGAGGTCCAGCCATTGCCCTGTGAGAAGAGAAAATCGACGACGACAGCGCGCAGCGTGTTAAGCCGAATCAGCATGTCTGTTTCCAAAAAGTTGCGGCGGCTTATTTTCTTGAACGGAAGGTGCCCGTGCGACATCCCTGTGGGTCGCTGTGTTGCCATTGGTGGGGTCAAATAAATCCCAATAGCCGGCGAAAGCTTGGTCATAAACGTCAGTGCGGCGTTGCCAACTATGCGCACCTTTGGCATGGCATGAATTTCTTCAAGATCGAAAAAGTGATTGCCTTTGGTGTAGTCGGCCTCGCCATCTAGAATCAGTGCTACAAAATCAGGAATCAGCCTTGGGTCCATCTGACCGTAACCGTCAACCTTGACAATAATGTCCCTTCCGCCGGCAATTGCGGCCTGGTAGCCCGACATTACCGTGCCGCCAACGCTTTGATTTTCGGGATTTCGGATTACCCAGACGCGCTCGTCCCTGTAGTTGCTTTCAACAAAATCCCCCGAGCCGTCCGGGCAGCAGTCATCGATATCATAAATCCGTCCAATCTGACTGATTACGCCGAGAATGTGATTGCGGACCTTGTAGCTGGGTATCACTACTGCAATTTTTGAGTTTGTATTCGTCACTTCGATTCCGGGCCATTTTTTTCATAAGAGATGCGCAACCTGCATCTTGATTACACTAGAATCATGCTATTTTAATCTGCGAGGAGGGGACATCAATCCTATCATAAAGCCTAAATAATCAATCAAAAGTCTTTTAACAAAATGAAAAAACATTGTTCTTCATTCGCTAGGGACACGGCGATCATGAAGAAAAACATAAAACTTCGCGCTTTGCGTGGTGAGTGGGGCGCTAAAAGACTCCCGGCTATCTGTTTATGACAGAATCTGCGAGGCGGCAGCTTCTTTAAGGAGAGCTCCGCCCAGCCGTTCTATAAGCTCTCAATCAACACATCGGCAAATTCGCTGCACTTGACTTCTATTGCGTTATCCATCAATCGTGCAAAATCGTAGGTTACACGTTTGCTGGCGATAGCGCCATCCATCGCGCGAATGATGGCATCAGCCGCCTCAAACCAGCCCATGTAACGCAACATCATTTCACCCGATAATATTAATGAACCGGGATTGACTTTATCCAGGTCGGCGTATTTGGGCGCCGTGCCGTGAGTGGCCTCAAAAACAGCCGTGCCGGATTGATAATTGATGTTACCTCCTGGAGCAATACCAATACCGCCGACTTGCGCGGCCAGGGCATCGGATAAATAATCGCCATTCAGATTCAATGTGGCGATCACATCAAAATCTTCAGGCCGGGTTAAAACCTGTTGCAAGGCAATATCAGCGATGGCATCTTTAATTAAAATGCGGCCACTTGCCAAAGCGTCTGCCTGTTCTTTATTCGCTGCGGCTTCACCTGATTGCGCACGGGTTTTTTCCCATTGCCCCCAGGTATAGGTTTGTCCGGCATATTCACGTTCGGCCACGGCATAAGCCCAATTACGAAATGCCCCTTCGGTAAATTTCATAATGTTGCCCTTATGGACAATCGTCAGGCTTTTGCGTTTATTGGTCAGGCAATAGTCGATCGCAGAACGTATCAGACGTTCCGTCCCTTCTTGTGAAACAGGTTTGATACCAATACCCGATGTTTCCGGAAAACGAATTTTACTGAACTGTGCGGGGAAGTTTTCCTGCAATAGGCGCATGAACAGTTTGTTGTCGTCGCTGCCTTGCTCGAATTCCACACCGGCATAAATATCTTCAGTATTTTCCCTGAAAATAACCATATCAACGGCGCCAGGGTTTTTTACCGGTGAAGGGACGCCTTGAAACCATCTGACCGGACGCAGACAAACATACATATCCAGCAATTGCCGCAACGCCACATTTAAAGACCGGATACCGCCGCCTATTGGCGTGGTCAACGGGCCTTTAATGGATACCAGATAGTCCCTGCAGGCAGCAACTGTTTCATCCGGGAGCCAGGTATTTAATAGCCGATTGGCCTTTCCCCCGGCATAAACTTCCAGCCAGTGGATTTTTCTTTGCCCGGAGTAGGCGCTTGCAACAGCAGCATCCAAAACTCGAACAGTGGCCCGCCATATATCCGGCCCGGTTCCGTCCCCTTCAATATACGGGATGACAGGGTTATCTGGTAGGATGAGTTTTCCGTTCTGCATCGTGATGGGGCTGCCGTTTGAGGGTGGGGTGAGACTGGTCATAGATAACTCCTGCTTTGATTGAAGCGAATGTGCATCGTTGTTAATCCTGAAAAAAGCAATTGCAGTTTTTAAGTTAATATATAGGTTAATTCTACTTTATCAGATTAATGTAAAGCCACGTTCTTTACTGCCCATTGCTATAGCAATGACCCCTCCAGATTTAAGCAAATACCAGTAATTTGATACTTGCCAGCTTAAGTCTTTTTAACCGTTAACAATAGTCTATATAATACACTGATTAATAAATAACAGCAGCCCATAGACAAAAACTACACTCAAACAAAAATGACCAAAGAAATCATCCAGACTAACAAAGCGCCTCAGGCAATCGGGACCTATTCACAAGCAGTCAAAGTCGGCCACACGGTTTATCTTTCAGGACAAATTCCTTTAGTGCCTGAAACCATGACAATTATCGAAGGTGATATTGCTGCTCAAATTACCCAGGTATTTGACAACTTAAAAGCAGTTGCAGAAACTGCAGGCGGCGACCTAGGCGACATAGTTAAATTGAATGTTTTTCTAACCGATTTAGCACACTTTCCCATAGTCAACGAAATCATGGGGCTTTATTTTCAAGCGCCTTACCCCGCGCGCGCAGCTATTGGCGTTGCCGCTTTGCCTAAAGCCGCCGACGTGGAAATGGATGCAATTATGTGTCTGAAGCCGCAGGAATATCCGGCTTCTTAACCCTTAAAATTTTCAGCCTGCAGAGAGTGAATTACCTTAATCAACCGGTCGCAAAATTGACGGGAATAGGCCCTCAAACGGTAAATCGTTTGGAAAAGCTTGGCATCCGTGTTATTCAGGATCTTATTTTTCATTTGCCTCACCGCTATGAAGACCGGACCCGGATCTATGCTATCGGCTCACTGACGGTGGGCATGACAGCGCTAATCTGCGGCAGAGTCGAATTCATTGATATTTTACCCAGGGGTCGCAAAAGTCTGATTTGCAGAATCAGCGATGACACCGGTTTTATCTCGTTAAAGTTTTTTCATTTCAGCGCCAGCCAGCACAATATACTGAAGCCGGGGACATTAATCAGCTGTTTTGCCGAAGTGCGGCACGGTTTTGCCGGACTGGAAATGGTTCATCCTGACTATCAGGTTATTTCAAATCCGGATGCCTATGTTACAGAAACCCGTTTAACCCCGGTTTATCCGCTAACGGAAGGTCTCAGCCAAAGCACGATAAGAAAAGCGGTAAAACACGCGTTAGGTCTCTGCAACAGTGAACCCCGGTTATTAGTAGACTGGATTCCCGAGTCGATTTTAAAGCAATACCATTACCCCTCTTTGGCGGAGGCGCTACAAACGCTGCACGCACCCGATGAATCGGTTTCGATGGAGGCGTTACAAAACGGCAGCGTACCCGCGCTAAAACGGTTGGCGTTTGAAGAATTACTGGCTCATCATCTGACTTTGCGAAAAACCAGAAACAAGGCCAAAGTCTGGCAAGCACCCGCATTCACCGGTGATAAAACCGCCGCAGAGCGGTTTCTGCGCGCCTTGCCCTTCAAACTGACGGGCGCGCAGCAACGCGTCATCACAGAAATTGAAGCAGACTGCCGCCAACAGCATCCGATGATGCGACTGGTTCAGGGCGATGTCGGCTCGGGTAAAACCATTGTTTCTGCCTATGCGGCATTACTGGCGTTAACGGCCGGTTATCAGGTTGCAATAATGGCACCGACAGAATTGTTGGCGGAACAGCACAAACGCAATTTCAGCACTTGGTTTGAAGATTTTCAGACGCAAGTAGTGTTTTTGACCGGACAACTGAAAGGCAATGTCCGCAAAGCTGTTTTACAAGACCTGGAGGATGGCTCTGCGGGTATTATTATCGGTACTCACGCCTTATTTCAGGAGGGTGTGCTGTTTCATCGCCTCGGCCTGATTATTATTGATGAACAACACCGTTTCGGCGTGCATCAACGACTGGCGCTGAGAGAAAAAGGTCAACAGGCAGGTATCAGACCGCATCAATTGGTCATGACCGCCACGCCAATTCCGCGTACTCTGGCAATGCTGCAATATTCTGATCTGGATATATCCATTATTGATGAACTGCCGCCCGGCAGAAAACCCATTGTAACCAGCGTGATTCCCGCCGAGCGCCGCGCTGAAGTTATCGACAGAATTAACAATTGGGTAGGCAAAAAAAGACAGGTTTATTGGGTCTGTACACTGATTGAAGAGTCGGAAGTCTTGCAATGCGAAGCCGCGGAAAAAACCGCCGAAATTTTAGCACAGGCCTTGCCAAATGTGCGTGTTGCCCTGATTCACGGGCGCCTCAAAAGCACTGACAAGGATACCGTCATGCAGGCGTTTAAAAATCATCAGATTGATTTGCTGGTCGCCACCACAGTGATTGAAGTCGGTGTCGATGTGCCTAATGCGGGTTTAATGATTATCGAAAACCCGGAACGGCTGGGACTTTCCCAGTTGCATCAATTACGCGGGCGGGTCGGACGAGGGGAGAGCGACAGTTACTGCTTGCTGATGTATCAATCGCCATTGTCGGACATCGCCCGTCAGCGTCTGGGTATTTTAAGAGACAGTAATGACGGCTTTGTCATTGCCGAAAAAGACCTGCAATTACGCGGCCCCGGCGAGGTGATGGGTACCCGCCAGACCGGACAGATGCACTTTCGGATTGCCGATTTAGCCAGAGATGCCGATTTGCTGGATAAAATCCAGCAGACAGGCGATCAATTTTTCATCGAATCGCCCGACGCCATACAGCCTTTGTGTGACCGTTGGCTGGGCACAGCCACCGAATATTCCGAGGTTTAGTTCAATTTGACCAACAACAGCTTTTTATTTAACAGCGAACCGTTATGGCTGGAAAATCATCAAGGGCTACGTCATAAACTGCCTGACAACGTCCAATCATGGACTTATGAATCAGGTTCGCTAACTCAGCGTTTGCGCAGTTACTATGGCGATGCCATTGCGGTTAAAATCCTGCTTCAGCGCTGGCATAAGCCTTTTTTAACTGAACGGCGTTTGCTCAAACTACCAGAATACCAGTACAGCTTGATTCGCGAGGTATTGCTTTATGCCGACGGCAAGCTGCTGATTCTGGCAAGAACCATTATTCCGGCAGCAACCATCAAGGCAGCGAAAAATAACTTGTCCCACCTGGGCAATCGTCCGCTGGGTGAAATAATTTTTTCCTATCCCAATCTGGAACGCATGACTATGGATATTACCTTGATTAATCCCTCCACATGGACACAGCCGGCGCTTGCTGAAGCCGCTATTGACCAGCCGATATGGGGCAGAAGAACCGTCTACGCCATTGCCCACAAGCAACTACTGGTCAGTGAGTTTTTTTTGCCGGAAGTTTTGGGGATTGTTTAGGAGACTTCTAAGAATTCCCTCTTCCTCAGGGCGTAGATATCTATATAAGTGACCAAGCCTTTAATTTTAAAACAGAGGGTCAAATAATCGGGTGAAATAGCCACCATGTCATGATCTACGGAAAATCTATCAAGTTGTTTTAGGATGATATACAGTCAAAAAATCGGGGTAAAATTACAATTTTATTGTTATTAAGGCCTTAAAAATGGTAAATATGCGGAAACTTTATAATCATTTGTTAGAGATCATGAAACTCATTGCCACTTCACATAGTCGGCGCAGCAATAAGAGCATATTAAGAGCTTTCTTAATTTGTTTTTCTCTGGCGTGGGCTGCGAACGCGCTATCACAAACGACCATTCAAGAAGGCGGCAAGCAACAAAACGATAATCCAGCCAAAGGCACAGCAGAAAAGGCCATAAAAAACGACTCTTCTCACCAAGAGCTTCCGCCCAAACTTACGGAGCCTATCCCCAAGCCAAAAAATCAAGAACCCAAATCCGATGGATACGAGAAGCATAATTGGTACGATACTTTTCTCGATAATCCTACGGAATGGCTACTCTCCATTTTTAATGGATTGCTCGTTCTCTTCACGTATCGTTTGTGGACTGCCACTACCGGGCTGCGCGAGTCCGCCGAGGAAACTGCCGAACGGCAATTGAGGGCTTATCTTGGAATAGAAGGCGGGTTTATTACCCTCAAAGAAAGCGGAAGCGTGAACAATATCGATATTAATATTGTTATAAAAAACACCGGGCAAACCCCTGCTTATTCTGTAAGTGTATGGTGTATATTGCAATTTGCTGACATCCAGCATTTTATATCCCATAACCTAACCGAGGACATTACAAAAGAAAGGGATTCACGTTCTATCATCGGCTCTGGTACTAGCATGCATATAAAACCTATTACTTTGTCTTTGAATGCTGACGATCTTCAAAAAATGAAAGATGGCCTTATGGGCTTTTGTGTGTGGGGCGGAATAGAATATTTGGATATGTTTAGAAAATCCAAGTTCGTCAAATTCAAAATTATTAATGGAAAATATGTCCCCAGCAAAGGCTGGCCTTTGCAGGATTACAAAGATGGAAATGATGCAGATTAAAATAATTGGGGTCGGAGTAAAATTAAATGCCTGACATTGCACTCAACCGGAGCGCGGTAATGAGGCCATTTCTCATTTTTGAGCTTTCGTGTGTCGCGCCCGATTAGTTTTACCTTAAGCTACCGGGAACCCTACCTTTATTGTCAAAAAGAGAAAACTTGGAGAAATCATATGAGATTCAGCGTGATAATCGACCGTGACAGGGATGGCATCTGGGTCGTCGAATGTCCGTCCATCCCCGGTTGCGTTAGTCAAGGTCAGACTAAGGATGAGGCATTAGAAAACATCCGGGATGCAATTTATCAGTGCCTTCAGGTGCGCGCGGAACGCGGGTTGCCTTTGACTATCGAAACCCGGCAAGTCGAGGTGGCTGTATAATGCCGTTTTCGCTTCCCGTTCTCAGCTGACGCGAGGTTGTCCATGTATTCGAGTCATTGGGATGGCACGTTGCGCGGCAGAGTGGAAGCCACATTGTCATGATCAAAGCAGGAGAAATTGTCACGTTGTCAATACCCGATCACCGGGAAGTCGCAAAAGGTACGCTACGAAGCCTCATTCGCGCGGCGGGCTTGACGGTAGCCGAATTTGTAGCAGCGGTGTAACGCGCAGGTTGGGCTAAGCAACGAAACAACAGAGTCAGGCTTTGCAATCACGCACCCAGCCACACAAACAACTGCTGGGTCAAGTCTTGCAATCGCACATCCAGCGCGTAGAGTGAGGTGAGCTTGCGAACCCCAACAAAAACAATAATCTAATCTTGACTTAACAATTAATTATGTAAAGGACGCATTGCGCCTCCTGCTTAAACCTAATCGGAGCAATTATGAATTTCAGCATTGAGAACGAGCAAGAAGAAGACGGGCATTGCCTTGCAGAGGTTCCTGAATTGCCAGGGGTTCTTGCTTATGGCGCAGATGCCTAAGAGGCTATGGTCAAGGTTGAAGCCCTCGCTCTTCGTGTCATCACCGAACGTTTGGAGCAAGGGGAGAGCCACCCCATACCAATTCATTTTTCTCTTGCAGCGTCGGCATGAGTCAATGGCCGTCGGTCAAAACCAAGCGTATTTTGGCCGCGCTCTTGCGCAACGGCCGGCAGATCCAAGAGACAAACCGGTTATCATTAAACCCTTGCACACCCAGTAAGGTTATGCGGCACGTTAGGATGTCCGAAAAGCCCTGAAATATATTCTTATTGTCAAGGATTGCCAATTATTGACAATCGGCGTATATATAAATATATCTACAGAAAATAGAGGGTGTTATGACTATGAATATCAATTTATCCCCCCAACTGGAAGAGCTGGTTAGAAACAAGGTTGCATCTGGTTTTTACACCTCGGCTAGCGAGGTTGTGCGGGAAGCATTGCGCTTGATGGATGCACAGGATCGCATCAGAGAAACCAAGCTTATTCAACTGCGGCAAGATATACAGGAAGGCTTAGACAGCGGCGCGGCTACCGTTTGGAATCCTGAAGAAGTTAAGCAGGAAGGCCGCAAAAGACGGGCAGCAAGAAATACGATAAATCAACGAGGTGGTAGGTATTGAGCATGAGCCAGTAAGTTGGGGAGAGCTTGCGAACCCCGAACAAAAACAATTATTAACTAATTAATAAAGCTGTACGGTTGCTGACAGGCAAATCGCCATAAACGGAGCGGAGGGAGTTGATTGTCACACGGATTTGTTCATGCTGTGCTTAGTGGGCAGTGCTAAAATTTAATCTGATCTAACGCTCAATCCTGCTACGAGATTACTGTATGACGCACCAATTTTATGTGATTGTTGAAAGAGATTCCGAAGGATATTTTGTGGCTTCTGTTCCTGTACTGACTGGATGCCACACACAGGCGAAGTCCCTTGATGAGTTAATGGAACGCATCCGCGAGGCTATTGAGCTTTTTCTCGAAGTTCAAGGTGAAGTACCGGAACAACTTGACTTCGTGGGTATTCAACGAATATCAGTTGCAGCATGACATCTGTCCCGAGTTTGATAAGCAAAAAAATATTGTCCGCTTTAAAGAAAGCAGGTTTTGAGATACTCCACATTGAAAGGAAGTCACCATTTTCTTGATCATCCTGATGGGCGATTAACTGTAGTGCCAGTTCACTCTGGTGAAACCATTGGACCGGGACTGTTTGCTAAAATTCTCCGTAACTGTGATATATACCGTGAACAGTTTCAAAAACTTCTTTAAACAAAACAGCATGGTTAGATTTTGTAATTATTCATGCCAACCTGACCCAACGCTCAACCGGAGCGCGGCCAGTGTACCCGGCTTGGGCTTAAACTCGTCAATTGAAACAACTACAAGGTCAAGTCTTGCAATCACACATCCAGCGCGTAGATTGGGATGAGCTTGCGAGCCCCAACAAAACAATAATCTATCTTGACTTAACAATCAAGTACGCAGGGGAAGCATTACGTCTCCTGCTTAAACCTAATCAAAGCAATTATGAATTTCAGCATTGAACACGAGCAAGAAGAAGACGGGCGCTGGCTTGCGGAGGTTCCTGAATTGCCAGGGGTTCTTGTCTATGGCGCAGATGCCGAAGAGGCTATGGTCAAGGCTGAAGCCCTCGCTCTTCGTGTCATCGCCGAGCGCTTGGTGCAAGGAGAGCTTCGTTCCATGGAAGAATGTGATTGAGGCGGGCCACCAGCAAAGCACTTACCTGTTTTGGGATAGGCGCGGTGAGTTTGATCTGTCCGCTTCGGAACTTGTCTTTACTGAATGTGCCGCAGGCGACTCACCGCTCTGCAAGGTATTCACCTGCTTGAAATCACAGCCTACAGCATCGAGCTTGCCAAGGATTTAGTTGCAGCCGGTATCGTCTCCTCGAAGGCAAGCTTTGGGCATGAACCATACCCGAACAGCTGCGCCCTTTACTGTGCAACCACACCGGTGTACTGACTAAATCGCTGGTCGCAGGATGGATATAACCGCGATCAACCCACACGACATCACCGCTGGCAAAATCATATCGACTCAGGCTTTCACCTTGGTCAGCACCGGTCACCTGGACTTCATGAAGCGTCATGCTCACCAAATCCAACGCTTAATGCAGACGATAATCGCTACCTTTAGCAACGTCCAGGTTGATCAACGGGAAGTCGTAAGCTTTTATCGTTCTGCGGTAATTGTAATCAAAAAGATTGAGCCAAAGGATGGTGTTAAAATTCGATTTGTTTTTACAGTACCCTAATGACTTTCTCTGCAAGTAAGAAACACGCCGCTTAACGATTTGTAAATAAACATACACCGTTCGATGAGTATACCCATCACAATGTACAAAATTCACAGAGAATCAGTGCATTCGATGCATCTACCATTCACCCGATGGATGAAAAAAGCTTTTCATTACAGCCCAATAATTTTTCTCTGTGATTGCTGTATCCCTGTGCTGAACTGGGGTTTTCAGGTTAATCGGTTAATCCTGTTTAACTTTCTCTTTCCCGGCAGGTTTAATCAAGCGAATTCCCAACTCTTTCAATTGTTCATCAGTAACAACCGCAGGCGCACTGACTAAAGGGCAGGCGGCTGATTGGGTTTTTGGGAAAGCAATCACATCACGAATAGAATGGGATCCTGTCATCAGCATGACTAAACGATCCAGTCCAAAAGCCAGTCCGCCATGAGGTGGTGCGCCATATTTCAAGGCATCCAACAGGAAGCCGAATTTTTCTCCGGCTTCTTCTTCACCTATGCCTAAAATTTCAAACACGGTTTTCTGCATGGACGTGCGGTTGATACGAATGGAGCCGCCGCCGACTTCGGTGCCGTTCAATACCAGATCATAAGCGCGTGATAATGCTGCACTCGGATTGGCTACCAGGTCTTCAACCGAGCAACTGGGGGCGGTAAAAGGGTGATGGATGGCATTATAACGCCCTTCTTTCTCATCCCAATCGAACATCGGGAAGTCAACCACCCAAACCGGTTTCCAATCGCCTTGCAGTAAGTTTAAGTCATGTCCCAGCTTGACTCGCAATGCGCCCATCGCTTCATTAACGATAGTAGCCTTATCTGCGCCAAAGAAAATCAAATCGCCTGTTTGTGAGCCCGTTTTTGCCAGAATACTTGCCCAGACTTCAGCCGGAGCAAATTTAACGATGGGTGACTGCAAACCGTCTATGCCAGCTGTCAAGTCGTTGACTTTGATATATGCCAAACCTTTTGCGCCATAAATACTGACAAATTTGGTTAATTCATCTATGTCCTTGCGGCTTAATTTGCCGCCATCAGGTACGCGCATCGCAACCACGCGGCCTTTCGGGTCATTGGCAGGAGCGGAGAAGACTTTGAAATCAACGGCTTTCATGTCGTCGGCAATATCGACCAGTTCCAGCGGAACCCGCAAATCAGGGCGATCAATGCCGTAGCGTGATACCGCTTCCTGGTGGCTCATTCGCGGGAATTTGGCGTCTAACTCGACATTAATCACTTTCGCAAATAATTGTCGAATCATTTCTTCCATGACATCCATGATTTCGTTTTCATTCATGAATGACGTTTCTATATCCAATTGGGTAAATTCAGGCTGTCTGTCAGCACGCAAGTCTTCATCGCGGAAACAACGCACGACTTGGTAATATCTATCCATGCCCGCGATCATCAACATCTGTTTATACAATTGCGGTGATTGCGGCAGGGCAAAAAAGGAGTTTTCGTGAGTACGGCTGGGTACGATGTAATCACGCGCACCTTCGGGCGTGGCCTTGGTCAGGTAAGGCGTTTCAATTTCATAAAACTCGCTATCATCAAGAAAGTTTCTTAAAGTACGCGTAACATCACGGCGAATTTTCATTTTTTCCTGCATCACGGTACGGCGCAAGTCAATATAGCGATAGCGCAAACGCAGTTCCTCGTTGACTTCTATATCGCTTTCTACCGGGAACGGCGGGGTTTCGGATTCATTCAAGACTTCGATGTATTTTGCCAGTATTTCAATTTCGCCGGAGGGCATATTGGCGTTGATTGTACCTTGCGGACGGTTACGGACTACGCCTGTTATTTTCAGGACGTATTCACTGCGGACATGTTCGGCAATGGCAAATGTTTCGGCGGCGTCGGGATCGACCACGACTTGCACCAGTCCGGCACGGTCTCTGAGGTCGATGAAAATAACGCCGCCATGATCTCTGCGTCTGTGTACCCAACCGCAAATTTCAACGGTTTCGCCTAGCTGTTGTGTATTTAATTCCCCGCACTTGTGGGTACGCATAAATTTTCCCTGTGTATTTAGTTAAGGTAAAAGGCAAAAGGTAAAAGGTAAAAGCGTGTTTTTTTCGCCTTTTGCCTTTCGCCTTGAACCTACTTTATTAATGACTTTTACAGCTGCCGCCAGCACAACAGCTGCTGGCTGTTGAAGTGCTTGGTGTTGCAGATGCCTCGCCCGCTACATTTTTCTTGGTGCCGCTCTTAAAGTCGGTTTCATACCAGCCGCTGCCTTTTAATCTGAATCCGGCAGCAGAGATTTTTTTCATTAATTCCGGTCTCGTGCAGGCCGGACAAATAAGCAAGGGTTCGGCACCGAGTTTCTGTAACGCTTCGTGCTCATGACCACAGGATTGACATTGATATTCGTAAATTGGCATTGACCACTCCGATAACAAAAATAATAACTAAGATAAGGGCTGTATTTAGCTTTTCCAAGTACTTACTATAAAATAACAGGCTATTTTACAGACACATCGGCAACAATGAAAACATTAACCATCACCCGCCCCGATGACTGGCACACGCATGTGCGAAACGGCGCTGTTTTAAAAACCGTGTTGCCGCATACTGCCAGACAATTCGCACGGGCTATTATAATGCCAAATCTTAAGCCACCCGTGACTACAGTGGCTCAGGCATTGGCGTATCGGGAAGAGATTTTGCAAGCTATCCCGGCAGGTGGTGATTTTACACCGTTAATGACGCTGTATTTGACGGGTTCAACGACGGCAACTGAAATCAAAAAGGCCGCCGAGTCTGAGCATGTTCATGCATTCAAATTGTATCCAGCGGGCGCAACGACCCATTCTGATTCGGGTGTTGCCGATATAAAGGCTGTTTATCCGTTACTGGCGGCAATGGAAAAACAGGACATTCCGTTACTGATTCATGGTGAAGTCACCGATCAGAACTGTGACATTTTTGACCGTGAGCGGGTATTTATAGAGACCCACTTGTCCGGAATTGTCGAAAATTTCCCCAATTTACGCATAGTTGTCGAGCATGTTACTACAACCGAAGCCGTGCAGTTTGTGCAGGCGGGTGGTAATAATATTGCCGCGACCATAACCCCTCAGCATTTATTATTTAATCGCAACGCTATACTCGCAGGCGGCATACGCCCGCATTATTACTGTCTGCCGATTATCAAACGTGAACAGCATCGTCTGGCATTGGTTGCCGCCGCAACTAGCGGTAATCCAAAATTCTTTTTAGGCACAGACAGTGCGCCGCATATTACACCATTAAAAGAAACCGCCTGTGGTTGTGCGGGTTGTTACAGCGCCCATGCAGCGTTGGAACTTTATGCCGAAGTTTTTGACCGCGCCGATTCATTGGACAAACTGGAAGGATTCGCCAGTTTTTATGGGGCGGATTTTTACCGCTTACCCAGGAATTCAGGCACGGTTACGCTGGAAAAAACCCCATGGACTGTTCCCGCTGCTTACGGCGTTAATGAACTAACCATTACCCCATTGCAAGCAAATGAGGAGCTGAACTGGAAAATGCAATGAGCTTTTTCTGAAGAAAAACTGTAATCTTTAGTGATTTTCATATTCCTTGCATTTATTGTTAATGTTTTTATCCAGTAGCCAGTAGGTCAAACCTAGAGCAAGTACAACAAACGCGCTAGAACTCACATAGGCTGGCTCCAAAAGATGAAAATCAAAAACGATGACTTTTCGTGAAATAGCCATTAAAAAAGCACCAAATGTTTCCAGAATTTCATTTATTGACAAATGAAAATACTTTTACGCTGGCACGAATGGTCCGGTGTAAAAATTTTATAAAAGGTCATCGTGTTCCATTGGCAATTCTTCATGACTTTCCACTGCAACCGGTTTTACCAGCTTGCCGCGCAGGTGCGTCAATAAAGGACCGATAATGTGTTTATGGGAGGCAAAACCGGAGGGCGTAAGTCATGTTCAAAAAAGTCATTAAGCCCTTCCATTGTGCTTAATTCTTTGGCATTTATTTTTTCAAAACCCATGCTCCAGTGAGGAAACGCCCGTTCAGTTATATGTTGTTCCTCAATAACGGCACAGCCCTTGTGACGTTTATCTTTTTCTATAGTCGCGTATAGACTATTAACGGTTGCTTCATCGCCTTCCAATACTTGAAAAAAAATCCCCTTCGCATAAAGAAGAATACCGGTTATATTTTTTGCTCCATTATTGGTCCGGCATTCCTTTAACAGTTTTAACAGCTCTTCTGAACTATATTCCTTTGTTGCCGTGCTCGCGTAAGTCAGTCTAATCATTAGTGTTGTTATATGTTTAACTGCTTTTTGATAAGCGTGATATTATCAGCAATTTGCTGCTGCGTGTAGGGAATGGCTGCAAATTTTCCCCACACCGGATCAGGCCAGGCTTTATCGCTCCGGTAGCGGACTATATGGTGGATGTGCAGTTGCGGCACCAGATTGCCTATCGCGGCAATATTCATTTTATCCGCTTGGTAAAGCGCCGCCAGGTTTTCTGCAAGGTAGCTGGATTCTTCAAGCAGTGTGTGCTGCTCCGGTTTGGCGAGCTGATAAATTTCCTTTATACCGGCTTTTTCCGGCACCAGGATAAACCAGGGGTAATGACTGTCATTTATCATCAGTAATTGGCATAGATCAAAGCGGCCAATAATTATGCCGTCTTGCTTGAGGCGTGGATGTAACTGAAATGGTGCCGTCATGTTTTTGTAAAAAATAAAAAGCAATGCTTGAAAACAGCGGAATAATCAGTGTAACTTATATTTTGCCAAGAACACACACAAAAGGTAATGTTCCATGTCTGCACAAATCGCTGCCACCGAGGATTTAAGCAATGAGCACACGCTGGCGGTCTCATTCCGGTTATTGTTGGGGCTGTATGCAATCATTCCCGTTTGTCTATTATTGCAGTTGTTTGACGGCTGGTATTGGCAAGGATTTTTAAGGAATAATTTACCCAGTAGTCCGACGCACTTTATTTTGTTCCAAATCCTGTTCGGAACGCCGCATATAGTTGCCAGCGCCATTGTGTTGGTGAGTAACACCGAATATCTGAAGTTTTATCAGCGCAACATTATACTGATGACGACCGCACTTGCGATTGTCTTTGGCGTGGGCAGTTTAATTATTCCTTACCGGGTGTTTTATGTGCTGGTTGCAGCCTGGACGGTATATCATGTGCTCAAGCAACAGCATGGCGTAGCCCGTGGTATTTGCCGCCTGCCGCCGTGGGCATTTTATCTGTTATTGTGGCTGAGTGTGGCGGCAGGTGTTTTTATTTATATCGGCATTTTTCTGAAAAACAGCCTTGATGCCCAGCAGGCGGAATGGATAAAGCAAATTGCCGCCGGTTTATGCGTGGCACTGGTTTTCAGTGCGGCTTTCTGTCAACACTATGTGACCACTGTATTCGGCAAGTGCTTTTTCTGGTCCAATATCTTCCTGGTATTAAGCAGTTTTTATCTTTATTTGCAGCAGTATTATTTTCTGGCGATTCTGACGCCACGACTTGTGCACGATGCGACGGCTTACATTTTCTATGTAACGCATGATTACAACAGGCATCGCCAGCATCCGCAGAATTTTATTTACCGCTGTGCCGCGCGTTGCCACGTGCCTATCTTTATTGTATTGCCGGTGTGTTCATTTATGCTCGCGTTTGCATTGCAGGCTTATGGCGACGGCATTGTTAATGCGATAACAGAATTCTTTTTTGGCGTACAGATTCGTAAAGCGGTTACTCTGGGGTTGTTGGGTTATCTGGCTTTAATGCACTATTACACTGAGGCTTTTACCTGGAAACAGGGGTCGCCTTACCGGCGTTTTATTGCCTTTGCTAAATGAGATTAGTTTTTTACTTCTACTTTGTCAGATTAATGCGAAAGCTCGTCATACTCGCCGGGAAGCGGGTATCCAGTGCCATTGATGGTAAGCTTAAACCCATCCATGGAGCCTGGATTCCGGCACAAATCTGTCAGCAACAGATTTGCATTAACCCGAAGGGTGTCAGGCAGGATAGCCTGACGTGAATCCCTGCCGGAATGACGATGTTGGAGAATATCGATCACATAATCTGACAAAGTAGAATTACCCGCTTCCGTGATAAAAAGTCAGGATTGAAGGGTAGGGTGGGCAAGCTTTTTTGCCCACCATTTTCCGGCGTTTGTTGTAGATAGTGGTGCCCGATCCGCGTGGGAACGAAAAGCATGTGTTCACGCTATCTGGCTGTTTTGATTTAGCCTTACGCATTTAACAAGTCAACCTGAACGTGGAGCATGTCCATGGACACAACGCCACCCCAAATAATACCGGGACTGCCGAAAGCCGGCGACATGCTGGAGCGGGTGCGGGCGGAAGCGGCGGAGCTGCGCAGCTTCACGATCACTTTCATGTCGCTGCTGCTGTATGTGGCGATCATCATCTCCTCCACCAGCCACGAACAAATCCTGCGTATCGATCCGGTCAAGCTGCCGCTGCTGAACGTGGACATCCCCATCGTCGGTTTTTTCTGGTTCATGCCGGGCTTCCTTTTTTTCCTGCACCTGTACATCCTTTTGCAGCATTATTTGTTTTCGCAGCGGGCGTTTCGTTTCCGCGCCGCACTGGAGCGTGAAACGGACGAGGAAACCAAAAACCATCTGCGCCGGAGTCTCGGCAACCTGCCGTTCCTGCATTGGCTGGCGGGACAACACGGCGGCTTCATGAACTTCCTGATGACGGCGATCACCGTGGTTTCGCTGATTATCTGGCCGGTGTTGACTTTCTGGTGGCTGCAAGCCGCCTTTCTGCCTTACCACGACAACGGCATTGTCTGGACGCAGCGCGCGTTCCTATTATTGGATGCCGCACTGCTGGCCTATTTGTGGGCAAAAATTCTGGACGATCAGGACGATGCCGGGCGCTGGTGGAAGCTATGGCTGGCGCCGTTTTTTTATGGCTTGACCAAGCCTGTCAAGGCAGTGGTTCGCCGGGCAATACGCTGGTTAAGTCGGCAAACTTGGTTGGCGGTTTGGGTGAGCCGACAATGGCCGCGCCGGATCATCGACTGGCTGCGGCCACGGTTTGGCAATGGCGCGGACGTACCCACAGCGACGCCCAATCCGGTGAGTTTGGCGGCGGTGCTCGACCGTTGGTTGCTGGCGGTCTTTCTACTGTCAATGCTGTTCTTAAGCTTCATGGTAGCCGCTATTCCCGATTCTCCCGAAGAACAATGGCTGCTTGCACGGTTACCGGATAGCTGGATCACTACTGTGCCGGTAGAGCAGGGCAACCGCATCCTATTTGATGGGACCTATGATGCCGCCAAGTCGTTTATATTCGAGTCGGTAGAGCAGGGCAACCGCCGCCTATTTGATTGGACCTCCAGGCTACATGAACAGCGTCGTATAACCATGGACGATGACGAGCGCAACGATTATGACCCGGCTCGCATTAGCGAATGCAGAGAGGAAAACGCAGCAGACAAGCAATCCAAGGCGGCTGACGAAAAAACGGCAAACGCTAAGCCAGGGGCAAAACCGGAATCACCCCGGAAATGTTACTGGATTGACAGTCCGTTTCCTCGCAACCTGATTCTGCGCGAAAAACTGCTGATTGCCAACAAGGGCTTGGCTGCGGAAGTTCAGGCCGGTTTGTCCGCCGCAGTCGGCACGACCAAAGCGGACGACCTCGCCAAGGCTGAAGGGCTGAGCCTGCAAGGACGGCATTTGGAATACGCCGATCTCTCGCAATCCAGCTTGCCGAATGCCGACTTGCGCCGCGCCCGCTTGAAAGTGGCAAACTTATCTAGGGCCAAATTGGAATAAGCCCGTTTTGAGCAAGCTAAACTCCCCGGCGCGAATTTGTCAGCGGCCCAACTCCCCGGCGCGTATTTGACCGGGGCACAACTCCCCGGCGCGAATTTGTCCGGAGCCGAATTCCCCGGCGCGAATTTGCGCGGGGCACAACTCCCCGGCGCGGATTTGTCCGGAGCCGAATTCCCCGGCACGAATTTGTCCGGGGCCGAATTCCCCGGCGCGGATTTGCGCGGGGCACAACTCCCCGGCGCGAATTTGTCCGGGGCCGAATTCCCCGGCGCGGATTTGCGCGGGGCACAACTCCCCGGCGCGGATTTGTCCGGGGCCGAATTCCCCGGCGCGGGTTTGACCGGGGCCCAACTCCCCGGCATAATCCTAGAATACATAACTATCGCACACGTAGATAAGGAGGTAGCAAATGCACAGGCAGACAAGCTCTACAGTGCATTGAAGGATTTACCTCGGTACCAAGGAGATAGCGGCCAAGCCGCGTTGGCAGAAACAATGGACAAATTTCGCAAAAAAAAACACCAGTTCAGTGGATTTTTCCAAACTTGCAGCTAGCGAAGGCTGCTTGGTCAAAGAACATGTATGGCCTTACAAAAAAATATACGACCCCGATAGCGAAGGCGGCTGGGGCGAAGAATCGGCGCCGGAACATTTACGGCCTTGCAAAAAAATAGACGACCCCGAAGCGCTAAAAACCGCTTATGAAGCCCGGGTACGTCTGGCTTGTAAGGACAGCACCGAAAAACACTGGGTAGCTGTGCGTATGATTGAACGGGCATTCGACTACCGTTTCTGGAACTTTGCCCCGCTGCTCGCCGCCAAGTTGCAAACACCGGATGAGTGCCCTGGCCTGGCGGGTTTAGACGACAAATTGAAAAAAATCTTGCTGTTGAGAGTAAAGAAAACTCCGTAGGATAAGCAGCGCGTATCGTTTCGAATGTACGTGAATCTTGCGGCGCTGTAGGCTGCGCGTGTTGGGTACTCTACAACAACTCCCGCGTCGCACTAAAACGGATATCCGGCCAGCGTTCTCCGGTCAATTTCAGATTCACGCGGCTGGTCGCCAGATACACCAGATAACCGCCGCTAGCCAAGGCCAAGCCTTAACTCCAGGTTGGCGATTGTTTTTTCATGAAGCGCACAGGGCAGGGCGCAATAGCGATACAGGGTGAAGCATAAAATGAATAGTCGCCTGTTCAGGATTTCTGTTTTACCGTTTTTTTGAAAATAGAGTGCTACGGTACGCTACTTTGAAAAACGTACATTTATCTAAAGCATGTTCAGGTGCGCTCCTAAGCCAGTCGAAGTGCGGTATCTTTACAGGTTCCCTTACGCCGTCTGATACTGCAAGGCCGCCCTTATACAACGCAACACACTGTAACTGTATTGACCATCAAACAGATCATAGACAGGCTTGAGCGCGTTCTGTTGCTCTATTGGCAAACTCAGGATTGCTGCTTCTATCCGCTTGATGTCCTGCTCAGATAATTCAACAACATCAGTCAATACCAGCATACCCTGCTCCAGAGCTTGCGAAAGATGATTATAAATGGTGTCTTCTTTATAGCCTCGTTTTTCGGCAATCTGCTGCACGCTGTAACCCAGTTTGAACAAATCCACCGAATCGACCACCGTATCCGGCACGTTGGGGTCACCGGCATATTCCTTGATGACGGCTAAAAATTGATCAGCATAAAGTTTTAGTTTTTGTTCGCCAACTCCTGGCAATAAAGCCATTTGCTGGCGATTGGCCGGTCTGGCTTCAAGCATGGCCATCAGGGTTGCATCATGAAAAATAATGTAGGGCGGGACATCCTGTTCATCAGCAATCTCACGACGCTTGGCGCGTAAAGCCTCCCACAACGCGATATTTTTCTCGCTCTTGCTAACCGATTTACTTGCGCCTTTTTTACCGGGCTTGCTTTTTTCCGGTTTTATATCCTTGCGTAAAATCAGCTGTTGTTCGCCGCGCAGAATCGGACGACAGGCGTCGGTCAATTGCAGCACGCCAAAATGATCAAAATTGACGGCAACCAGACCGCGTGCAACCAGCTGTCTGAATACCGAAGACCATTGCTGTTCATCCAGTTCCTTGTTTATGCCAAACGTTGATTGTTTATCATGGCCAAAGTGGATAATCCTCTCGGTCAGTTTGCCGCGCAGAACATCAATCAGATAGCCGACACCAAAGCGTTGGCCGGTGCGATAAATACAGGACAACGCCTGTTGTGCAACCAGTGTTCCATCCCAGGTTTGCACAGTTTCCAGACAGGTGTCGCAATTATTACAGGGCTCTTCAAGATGATCGCCAAAATACTGTAACAAAGCCTGCCGCCGGCAATGCACTTGTTCACATAATGCCAGCATGGCATCGAGTTTATGCAATTCCAGCCGCTTATGGGCTTCATCGGCATTAGAATCGGCCAGCATTCGCCGCAGTGTGATAACATCTTGCAAACCATAAGCCATCCACGCATTGGCGGGTAAGCCATCACGTCCTGCTCTGCCGGTTTCCTGATAATACGCTTCAACGCTTTTAGGCAAATCCAGATGGGCGACAAAGCGCACATTGGGTTTATCGATACCCATGCCAAAAGCAATGGTCGCAACAATCACCAGACCGTCCTGCATTAAAAACCGGTGCTGATGTTTTTGCCGCAAATCGCCGGCCATCCCTGCGTGATAAGGCAAGGCATTAATGCCTTTGGTTCTCAGCCATTCGGAAGTTTCATCCACTTTTTTACGCGACAGACAATAAACGATGCCGGCGTCCCCTGCATGTTCCGCATGAATAAAGTCAATTAATTGTTGCCGGGCATTTTGTTTTTGCACAATCCGGTAGCGGATATTGGGACGGTCAAAACCGCTGAGAAAAACCGGGGCCTGTTCCAGTTGTAAACGCAGGATGATTTCTTGCCGGGTTTTTTCGTCTGCGGTTGCCGTCAGTGCAATACGGGGAATAGCCGGGAATTGCTGATGCAACATCGAAAGCTGTAAATAATCCACCCGAAAATCGTGTCCCCATTGAGACACACAATGCGCCTCATCAATCGCAAACAGGGCAATTCTTATTCTGGCAAACAGGGCTAAAGTACGGTCTGAGGTAAGTCTTTCCGGGGCGATGTAGAGCAGGTCCAGATCGCCATCAAGCAGCTGTTTTTCAATCTTGCGCGCTTCTTCCTGAGACAATGTGGAATTAAGAAAAGCGGCTTTTACGCCCAGTTGAAGCAATGCGCTCACCTGATCCTGCATTAATGCGATCAGCGGAGAAATGACGATGCCGACCCCTGGTCTGATTAAGGCGGGAATCTGATAGCACAATGATTTGCCGCCGCCTGTCGGCATTAATACCAAAGCATCCTGTCCAGCTAAAAGCTGTTCGATCACCTCCTGTTGCTGACCTCTAAAACTATCATAGCCAAACACCGTCTTTAGAATTTCACTTGACCTGCTGTTCACACATCCTCGCTATGATAATATTTCTTCAATCAATTAAACTCTTTATAATAGTACGATTATACAGATGATGTTACGAAAAAATTCATAAATCCACCGCAAAGGACGCCGAATACACGAAGTTTTTTATTTGATGCTTCGTCGTCTTCTGCATGATGGGTTTTTCTGGCCATTGCATAACCTAAGTCATACAAAATCGCAGGGAACACACGCACACTCCATGACTCATTTTACTAATAAGCTTTCAACGCGCCTGGATCAACTTCTGGCAAACGATCATCAGCATCTGCTTTGCGGAGGACTTAAAGGGATTGAAAAAGAAAGCCTGCGTATAGCCGTAGATGGTTTTATTGCCCAAACCCCCCACCCAAAAGCATTAGGTTCGGCGCTGACACATCCAGCCATTACCACGGATTATTCCGAAGCGCTGATTGAATTAATTACGCCGCCGTTTGCTGATGTAAAAGATACGCTGGATTATCTGCATAATATTCACCAGTTTGTTTACGAACACCTGGATCATGAAATACTACTGGGAGCCAGTATGCCTTGCGGCATCGATGGTGATGAAAGCATTCCCATTGCCACATACGGATCGTCCAACATTGGCCGGATGAAGCATGTTTACCGGCATGGCTTATGGCATCGCTACGGTAGAACCATGCAGGCCATTGCCGGCATACATTTTAATTATTCGGTGCCTGAAGCCCTGTGGGTCGCTTTGCACCGGCAAGAAAACAGTCAACTCAGTCCGGAACAGTTTACGGCTGATGCCTACTTTGGTTTAATCAGAAATTTTCAGCGGCTGGGCTGGCTGATCCTGTATTTATTCGGCGCATCACCAGCGATTTGCAAAAGTTTCTTCAAAAGCCGTCCGGCATTGATGGCGCAATTTGAAGAATTCGACCAGGGTACGTTATATCATCCATTCGCAACTTCATTACGCATGAGTGATATTGGTTATAAAAGTAAAAATCAGGCTAATCTGAAAATTGATTACAATTCTTTATCCGGATACGTTAGTAGTTTAAGTAAAGCCATTGAAACACCCTACCCTGATTATGAAAAAATCGGTGTTATTGTTGATGGCCGGTACCGCCAGCTTAACAGCAATATATTGCAAATTGAAAACGAGTTTTATAGTACCATCCGGCCCAAGCAAATTATCAAATCCGGCGAAAAACCGACGCTGGCGCTTAAACGCCGGGGGATACGCTATATAGAAATGCGCTCGCTTGATCTGGATTTATTTAACCCTATCGGCATAGATGAAACAAAAGCCCGCTTTATAGAAGCTCTGCTACTTACCTGTCTGCTCAAAGACAGCCCCGGAGTTTCGAACCAGGATCAACATACTAATAACGCCAATCAGTTAGCGGTCGCAAATTTTGGCAGAAAACCGGGGCTGGAACTCGATCAAGGCAAGCAAAAAATTCCGTTACAGGATTGGGCGATGGAAATTCTTGACTCCATGCAACCCGTATGTGCAATTCTTGATCAAGATGATTCCGCCAAACCTTATAGCTCCGCCCTGGCGCAGCAACGGCTGCTAGTCGAAAACCAGGATTTGACCGCATCGGCAAGAATGCTGGAAAACATGACGCAAACCCGGCAACCATTCAGTCGTTTCGCGTTAAATAAGTCTGCCGAACATGCTCAGTATTTCAGCCGCAATAAACTGGACGGCACCCTTACCAAGCAGTTTACCGAGCTGGCTGAACAATCCCTTGCCAGACAGAAAGAACTCGAAAGCAAGGAACAAATCCCTTTCGATGAATTCCTGAAGCTGTATTTTTCACAAAAATAACACTTTATCACCACAGAGACACGAAGAACGCAGAGAAAAATAGCCTAAAAGGTACGCACAGAGTACCCTACTTGGCTTTCACCGCCTTTAATGCTGTTTTCCGGCTATCAGAATGCGCGCCAATCTGCGCAGTCCGTCGGAAGAAATATCCAGGCCAAAAGGAGCACCGATATTGTCAAGTTCATAAATCACATCGGTAGCCGCTATAAAGGTTAAATAGCGCAAGCCCTGTATTTCCGGCAACTCCTTGGCCAGAGCATCCAATGCAGGCGCCAGACGCTGCCAGGTCCGGGTAAAAAATAACCGGACCGGATCATCGCCATTAGCGTCATGCTCTTTTAAACCGGACTGAAAGGCGCTGCGCGCTTCCCCCAGAATTTCCATCAAGGTATCACGCAATTCGGGAGATTTGGCATCATCGGATGCCTGTTGAATGGCTTTACTCAAAAACCCATCCCATTCCTGCCAGCTAGCCTGCCATTGTTGCTGTTCGGCATTGCTTAATGCTGCAGCCGATTTTTTGGCTGCCAATTTAGCAGGTGCATTAAAGGCGAGCTTAATGGCAATTCCAGTATCGGTAGCATCAACACTGCTGAATTTTAACGTATTGAGTGCCTCCTTGACTTCAACCGCATTCTCTTTAGGCAAAAATTCAGCCACCGTTTTTTCGATGTCCGCACGCGATTTGTTTAGATCAATCTTGACTTCGGACAGCTTGGGTTCGGCAACGCGTTTAATTAATCCCTGAAGCTGACTGTTGATCAGTTGTCGTCCATGCCGGTCAGAAGCGCTAACTTTGGTAACAGGCAAACTCAAGACAGACTGTGTACTGTTGATTGTGGGCTGCTGCAAGGTTTCCAAAACGCCTCCCCATTCAAAAACCGTGACGCATTGCCCGCCCATCCCTGTTCCAAACCGGGCATCAATATCATTTAACAGTTTGACTTGGCCCTGTTGACCGCTAATCCGGGGATTGGAAAGCTTAAGATAACTGCATCCCTGCCGGTCATTCCAAAGCTCTGCAACATTCCCTGTATCTGTATAAAGTTGCGTTATCAAGGCTTTTTTAATAAGGCTATAGTTCAGTTGTACAGGTAGACTGAATTGATCGGCCATGCCACTTCTTGCAAACATCAACAGCAGCATGAAAGCCGTCGTAATAAAAAGCTTGTTCATAAACTTTGTTTCTCAGGAAAATTGAGTGATTAACATTATCCTATAATTCGCAGTTGAATCCGGATTTATTTGGCAGTTGGCCTAAACTTTAGTTATAAATATCATTGATAGCCTAATCGTCAATACAACGCCATGGTGCCACCTTGGTTGGAAGTCAGTTAGAATCGCCTTCGCTTTGCTCTACCTATTCTTCGAGCTTGTTGGTACACTTGCATTCAATCGGTTAATCAACTATTCGGATATTGTTTAATGCCATTTGTAATTCACTGGATAGATAATTGCTCTGGAGCTGGGGACGTTATAAAAATTAAAACGCCCGCAGGTAATTTGGTGTTATGCAGTCAGCAGGACGTTATCATTAAAGCAGACTGGGGACCCGATGAGGGCATTTTCCCGCAAGACCATGAAATACAGCGACAATTCAAGCAGTATTGGTTAAATTCCGATAACCTCATTGATATCAAGCTGTTAAGACAAGGTAGCGCCTTCCGGCATAAAGTTTGGGCTGAACTGTGCAAAATTCCCTTCGGAGAAACCGTGACTTATTCAGCATTAGCCGGAAAAATAGGCTCGTCAGCGCGAGCTGTCGGCAATGCCTGCAGGGATAACCCTTATCCCGTGATTATTCCTTGCCATCGGGTCGTTTCGGTTTCCGGGATGGGCGGCTATTGCGGAAAAACAGAAGGTGATTTTATCGCGATCAAATGTAAATTGCTGGACTATGAAGCGGCTCATAAACAATGAGTGCTTTTACCTTGATAGACCAGTTTCTCGATGCCGTCTGGGTAGAACAAGGTTTGAGCGAGAATACCCTTTCCGCCTATAGCAGCGACTTGAGGATTTTTGCCAAATGGCTGGCAGGTAAATCGATGCTGGAGGTCGATACAGGCGAGCTATCCAAGTTCCTGGCGAGTCGCTATAAAGCAGGTATAGGCAATCGATCGTCGGCACGAATTCTGTCCAGTTTGCGGCGCTTTTATGGCTATTACATCAGGGAAAACCGCATAACAATCGATCCTACCGCATTGATAGAATCACCCCATATTGGCCGGCCTTTGCCAATATCGCTTTCTGAAAAAGATGTTGAGTTGTTGCTGGATGCGCCGGAAGTGACGAATGCGTTGGGATTCAGGGATAAAACCATGCTGGAAATGCTTTATGCAACGGGACTTAGAGTATCGGAGCTGGTTGGCTTAAAATTTGAACAAATCAGTTTCAGGCAAGGCGTGGTCAGAATTACCGGAAAAGGTAATAAGGAGCGGCTGGTACCGGTCGGTGAAGAAGCCATGAGCTGGTTGGAAGGCTATATGAGCCAGGCCAGAAAATCCATTCTTGGTGAACGGCAATGCGATTATTTATTCGTGACCAAGCGCGCAGACGGTATGACAAGACAGACTTTTTGGCATATCATCAAACGTCATGCAAAGAAAGCGGGGATCAATAAAGAATTATCACCGCATACCTTAAGGCACGCATTCGCTACGCATTTATTAAATCACGGCGCAGATTTGCGCGTTGTGCAATTATTGTTGGGTCATGCCGATTTATCGACTACGCAAATTTATACGCATATTGCACGCGAACGCTTAAAAGAATTACATTCAAAATTTCATCCCCGAGGATAGTCAAGATGGCACAAAACATTCATCCGACAGCTTTTATAGCATCCGATGTAACGCTCGGAGACAATGTTACAGTAGGGCCTTTTGCCGTGATTGAAGCAGGTGCCTTGCTGGGCGCTGACTGTCAGGTGGGCGCTCATGCCGTGGTACACAGTCATGTAAAAATGGGCGCCGGCAATATATTACATCCACATGCAGTATTAGGCGGTCTGCCGCAAGACACCGGTTTTAAGGCGGAGACGGTTTCCTGGTTGATTATTGGCGATAATAATGTATTCAGGGAAGGCTTTACCGCTCACCGGGCTTCTAAAGAAAATGCAGCGACCCGTATCGGTTCAGGCTGTTACTTTATGAATAACAGCCATGTTGCCCATGATTGCACTATCGGCAATAACACAATATTTGCCAATAATGTCGCGATAGGCGGGCATGTTGAAGTGGGCAATAACGTCTTTATGGGCGGCGCTGTGGTGGTGCATCAATTCTGCCGGGTCGGTTCGTACGCGATAGTTCAGGGGACTACCGGACTCAATATGGATGTTATTCCGTTTATGCTGATTGGCGGACGGCCTGCCCGGCACTACAAATTGAATACGGTAGGCTTAAGGCGTGCGGGCATTACCGGAGATCGCTACAAAGTACTTGCAGCGGCATTCCGCCTGTTAAAAAGCAAACAAAGCCTGGATGCCTTGGAAGAAACCGACGAGCTAAAGCAATTGAAGGAGTGGCTTGCGGTAAAATCCAGGCGCGGTTTGCATGGGTTTATTGATGTGTCGGGTTAGTTCAGGATAACTTCTCATTATTTGCCGGATTTAGACCTGCGAGGTTTTAAAAACCTCGCGGGTCCAGCAACTATTACCTGCGTCGAATGAGAAGTTAACATGAAGCGTTCGCAAGATGGGTATTTATTAATGCAGGAATCTCATTGGCGGGGACTGCCGGGCTATAAAGAAAGCCTTGCATGATATTACAGCCCAGTTCTTGTATTGCTGTGGCCTGATCCCTGGTTTCCACACCCTCTGCAACTATCGTATAACCGAGCGCATTGGCCAACCCGATGATGGTTCCCAACAGTAACGAGGTATGTGGATTATAGAGCATTTCGTCGACAAAAATTTTATCGATTTTTAAACAATCGAGCGGGAGTTTTTGTAATGATGCCAGGCAAGAAAAACCAGTGCCAAAATCGTCTATAGCAATTTTTACGCCAAGTTCTCTTAATTGATTGAATACTTCGATATGTCCTTTTGTTTGCATTGCATTCTCGGTGACTTCCAGTTCCAGATAGTGAGCGGGAATATTGTTTTCAGCCATTAAATTTCTTATCGTATTAACTAAAGCCGGATCTTGAAAATGAGAAGGCGAAAGATTGACGGCGATTTGAAGTAATGGTGTGCCTGAACGATGCCACAATGACATTTGCTCACAGACCGTTTTAAGTACCCAGTTGCCCAGATCTACGATCAAGCCAAGGCGTTCGGTAAGAGTGATAAACCCATCAGGGTATACTATGCCTTTTTCCGGATGTTGCCAGCGTACCAATGCTTCTACACCGGTTATCCGCCCCGTACTTATTGATACCTGGGGTTGATAATGGAGTATGAACTGTTTTTTCCTAAAGGCTTCCCGCAACATATCTTCGTTTTTTCGGCGTTGCGTCGCCTGCCGGGACATGTCAGGGGAATAGAAAACATAGCATTGTTTTCCTGCCTGTCTAGCGGAATACTTGGCCATTTCAGCGGCTTTAATCAGTTCGCTTTCATTTTGTCCATCACGCGGAAAAATAGCGATACCGATGCTGGCTCTTGGTATTATCGGGTGATGGTTTAATGATAGAGGCTGGTTTATTTTCTGCAGGCAACGGTTAGCCACATCACAAACGCCTTCATCATCGCAAATATTAGCCAGGATAATACAAAATTCATCGCCTCCCAGGCGAGCGATAAAGTCAATTTCGCGTACGACAAGTTTTAAGCGCCGGGCAATGGCCTTAAGAAATTGATCGCCAATGTAATGGCCGGATTTGTCATTGATCTCATTAAAGTCATCCAGATCAATAAAAAGAAAGGCAAATTGCTGATTACGACTACGGGCATTCCTGATAAAATCCTCGATACGTTCATGGTAGTTGGTTCTGCTTGCCAGGCCGGTCAGGTTGTCAAATAAGGT
Source organism: Methylococcales bacterium (assembly GCA_028714175.1). GTDB lineage: Bacteria > Pseudomonadota > Gammaproteobacteria > Methylococcales > Methylomonadaceae > JAGXGJ01. The sequence continues at coordinate 14,635 of JAQTMV010000013.1, read as the reverse complement.
CCTGTGGTGAAATTGTTTTCCGGTTTCTTTTTTCCGGGTAACGTCCAGCACAGTACCGGTAATAATGCGCTCGTTTTTATCCGATAGCGCTTCTATGTCCTGATGTACATAAATGGTTTCCGATTGCTCCGTTTGCAATCGATATTCGATGCATTTAAAGGATGAGCTATAAGCAGCAGCAACGATAATGTCTTTGACGAAATCACGGTCTTGCGGATGAATTAATTGCATAAAACCATCCAGTGTCCCATCGAATTGTTCCAGACTAATGCCGCACAAGTTAGCCAGGTGTACCGAGATCTGAAATTGATTGTTCCTTGTATTCCAGATCCAGTAGCCCAGACGCGTCATTTGTGAAATCGCGGTCAGATCGGTAAGCTGGAGCAGACTTTTTCTAAGTTTTGCAGTGTTCCGGCCAGCCCGTAAAATAAAATGCAATCGCTGTATAAGTACCGGATAGTCTATGAGTTTAACGATAAAATCGGTGGCTCCTGCTGCGTATATGCTATTTATAGTCGCTGCATCGCCCGATTCGGTTAATATAAGTATCGGCGTATCAGCCAGTGCAGGATTTGTCTTCAATAACCTGCAAGTTTGCAAGGCATCGAGACTCCCCGTTACTGCATCAATCAGTACAATATCAGGCAAGCGATGCCTTATGTGTTCAAGGGCTTGTGAACTATTGGTTGCTTTATCAAGCAAAAATGCCGATGCTCGGAAGGCTTCGGCGATGACTAATTGAAAATCGGGAGTGTCGCTGATCAACAGAATTCGGTTCGATGCTAACTCGGCTTGACCGGCAGGTGTTCTGGCGAAGTCATCAAGCAATGCAGCAATTACGCTCGGCAACTCGGACTCCATTGCTGCCAACAGATCATTGGCGCCTTTTGTGTGGCCTTGTGCACCGATTTCTTCAAGAGACCTGGCGTAATTTATCAAGGGTTGGACGCCCAGATTGGCGCAAGATAATTTAAAGCTATGGGCAAATTTTGTGAGGTTTCCGGCATCATTGCTTTCCAATGCGAATCGAAGCTTGCCAATCTCTCGCGGCACAATTTGCAGAAACATCTCAATAGCTGTGTTCAATGTGCTGTCGCCTGCGGGTTGTTGTCGTAAGTAAAATTTAATGTATGCATGGTTTAATGTATTGTCGCATTTGATTATCCCTTTTTGTCTATCAGGGGTCAATTCAAATAATAGGCGCCTACGCCTGGCGGCTGATTACCCCCACAATGACTTTAAAGAAGTCCAGGCCGATAAGATTTTCCCTGCCACTAAGCAGTTTATGGTTCTTTTGATCCCGTTGACAGATTATTTTTTGGGTTCATGATGGATTAAAAAGAATTACAGGTTGTAAAATAACCGAAAATTAGCCATTTTAACCTGTAACCAAAAAGGATCTTAAGCCATGGGACGATACGATCAAAGAAAAGATAAAAAATTCAGCGGATTACTCGCAGCTGTTGTCATTGTTTTGATTATTCTTGCGGGCGCAGGTTGGTTTTATTTTGCTAAACAGCAGCCTGACAACGTAGCAGAACCTGATGCACAGGCATTGGCGGTTCCAGCTGTTGAAGAAATGGGTGCAGATGAGGATACAGAAACTGCAATTGATAAGCTTGAAGAACTGCAACAGGAAGAAGAGCAAGTTGTTCTGCCAACGCTTGACACCAGTGACGGGGTTTTCCGCGAGGCTATGCTTCAGCTTTCGCCCCAACTTTCACACTGGCTGAATACTGACCAATTAATCAGAAAATATGTTGTAATTGCCAATGATTTTTCTCAGGGATTGAGACTTGAAAAGCATATGCGTTTCCTTCATCCTGATCAGCCGTTTGTCGCTGATCAGGATGAAGCGGGGCTGTTTATCGCAGCCAGAAGTTATCAACGCTATGACAAACTGGCGGCGGCGATAGATGCAATGGATGTACAGGCATCACTAACGGTATACAAAAAATTCAGGCCTTTGTTGTTGCAGGTTTTTACAGGGTTTAGTTATCCTGAACAATATCGCCTGGAAGATATTTTCACAAAAGCGGCAGCTGAGATTTTAGCGGCTCCGGTTATTGACGAACGCATTGCTTTGGTAAGGCCTACGGTAAGTTATAAATTCGCCGATCAAAAGCTTGAAGCATTAGGCCCGGTCCAAAAACAGATGATACGCATGGGGCCTGAAAATACCCGCATCATTCAAAATAAAGTGCGGATGCTGGTTGAAGGTCTGGTTAATTTGAAAGATTAACTGTCCCCCGTAAACGCATTCTACATCGAAAATTCACACTCGTAACCGGAGAACTTGCGGACATTAATGACACCGGTATCCAGCAACAGATATTGGCCTTTAATGCCGTGCAGCACACCTGATACTTCAGCGTTCTTGTCAAGGTTAAATGATTTTATTTTTACCGGATAATTGTCTACTGGAAAATGTATATCAACAGGCTGTTCTCCGGTCAGGGATTCTATAGCCTGTTGACCAAAACGCTGCTTAATTCCAGCCAGCTCCGCTTCACATTTCCCCAGTAATTCATCACGTTTTGCCGCCAGATCAATAGACTCAACCTGATTTTTCAGCATTTGTTGCCAGCTGGTTTTATCACTGATGTATTTGGCAATGACAACCTCTATCAATCCAGCCATGTAGCGCGACTGCACTTTAAATATCGGCAATGCCTGAGCCGCGCCTTGATCCATCCAGCGTGTCGGGATTTGTGTTTGTCGGGTAATGCCAACTTTAATGCCGCTGGAATTGGCGAGATAAACAATATGCGGTTGAAAGCAGAACGCCAGGCCCCAGTCGGGTTCTCTGCATGTGCCCTCTGCATAGTGGCAAGTTTCCGGCTTCATAATACACAAATCACATTGCGCTAATGAGATAAAACAGGGGTAACAATAACCCTGATTGAAAGTTTTTTTTATCGATCTGTTGCAATGTACACAAAAAATATGACCGGTGTATATCAGCTTAATCGGTTTGCCGATTAGTGGATTCAAGGCAATGCTTTGATCGCCTAAGGGTAAGTGGTATTGAACCGGGCTGTCCAGACGGGCGTGCATTTTTTTTAATGGTCCCCGCATTCAGGCATTCCTCAAAAGAAGCAAATAACAACTATACTGACATTATCGACATTATCTTATAATTTACTTAAAGAGCGCACTATGTCACTAATGAAAGTCTCATCAGGAATAAATATTCCACTGGATATTAATGTTATTATCGAAATACCCGCTTATAGCAAGCCGGTTAAATATGAAATGGATAAAGACTCCGGCGCACTGACAGTTGACCGTTTTATGGGAACTGCGATGCAATATCCGACCAATTATGGCTATATTCCCCATAGTCTTGCAGGCGATGGCGATCCTGTTGATGTATTGGTTATTACACCCGATCCTGTATTAGGCGGCTGTGTAGTGCGTTGCCGCCCCATCGGCCTACTGAAAATGATTGATGAATCCGGTGAAGATTCCAAAGTATTGGCAGTTCCTGTGCAACAACTGACTTCCGCTTATGACCGCATCAAAACCTACCAGGATGTTTCTGCAAACAGATTGGAAAAAATCGAACATTTCTTCCAGCATTACAAAGACCTGGAACAGGAGAAATGGGTGAAGGTTGAGGGTTGGTTTGGCATAGAAGAGGCACTGGAAGAAATTCTCTCAAGCATTGCGCGTTATAACGCGTTGGTACATAAACCGGCGTTTTAAATGAATGCGACAAATGAGTTACAAAGTTTGTGCGGATATGACACTATTAATTTTTATGATCTGCAGATATCGACGGCGTGAATGATTATAGGCTAAAACCGGGGACGCGAAGGGATTTTCTTAAATTAGCCGGGATCACTGTGGTCGCGCTGGGAATGGCAAAAAACGAACCCAACGCCGGACAGAAACAAAATGATTTTCGATCAAAACTTTTCAGCTCAGACATCTTCTCGCGCTACCCAAACGATTACACTGTTTCTGTGCGGTGATGTGATGACCTGGCGGGGCATCGACCAGATACTGCCGTATCCCAGTGATCCGCGGATTTACGAATCTTATATGACTTCTGCCCAAGGCTATGTGAAAATCGCGGAGAAAGCCAACGGCTCTATTCCGAAACCGGTTGACTTTGCCTATATCTGGGGGGATGCGCTTGAAGAACTCCGGCGCATTGCGCCCAACGTCCGCATCATAAATCTAGAGACGGCGGTAACAACCAGTTCTGAATTTTGGGCAGGGAAGGGTAATCAATTACCGGATGCATCCATCGAATATCCCCTGCATAACCGCTGCGAAGATCGACTGCTGCGTCCTGGCCAACAACCATGTCCTGGATTGGGGTTATGCCGGTTTGACCGAGACCTTGACGACGCTGACCGGCGCGAAACTCAAAGTTGCCGGGGCAGGCCGCAACCTAAGAAAAGCCGAAGCTCCGGCGATTATAGATGTGGCAGGGAAAGGGCGCGTGCTGGTGTTCGGTTTCGGCGATAAAAGCAGCGGTATTCCCTGGCAGTGGGGCGCCCGCAGCAACAGGCCAGGCGTTAATTTACTGCCGGATTTATCCGAAGGCACGGTGGACCGCGTCGCTGAGCGGATCTCAGGTCATAAACAGAAAGGCGATTGGGTGGTGGCCTCGCTACACTGGGGCGGCAACTGGGGTTACGAGATAGAAAATGCACAAAGCGAATTTGCACACCGGTTGATAGACCAGGCCCATGTGGATGTAGTGCATGGTCACTCATCGCACCATCCCAAAGGCATCGAGATATACCGGGGCAAACCGATTCTCTACGGCTGCGGCGATTTTCTGAACGACTACGAGGGAATTTCGGGATACGAGGAATTTCGCGGCGATCTGAGCCTGATGTACTTTGTAACTATGGACTCTGCGACAGGAAAGCTTGCCGGCTTGACCATGACGCCCATGCAAATCAGACGTTTCCGCTTGAATTACGCACGCCCTGATGATATTCACTGGCTACAGCAGGTTTTGGACAGGGAAAGCCGGCCGCTGGGCGGGAGGATCGAATTGGTCGATAAATACCGTATGGCCTTATCGGTCATAGCGTGAGTAAACGGATTTCTCGTTTGCCCACCGTTTACAGATAAAAACAGTGAGTAAATAAGCAATGCCAGCCAGGTTTGGCAAATTCATATCAGTGTCCGAGCGTGTGCGCTCCGCTTACGAAGGAATGCTAGCGCTAATTCGCCTTACAAGTTCATTTCCTTATCAAAAGGATGTTATCGAGATAATTTTGAAAGACCGCATCGTAACCCATCTTCGTGACTCCAGACTCCCTAAGCTATTGATAGTTGGTTGCCAGTGTTTTTCATTTCGAAAAAATCCTTTAAAACCAATGGTCATTTTTCGCCCTCTCTTCTAGTGCCATCTATTTATTCTGGTATCTTGATTTTTTCCGGAATTGCGCCCATGCTAGAGCCTAGTATATTCGAAGAACCAAAACTAAAACAGCGGAGCATGGCGAAGATTCCTATACCTATCGGATCGTTGAATCTGTTCGCTTAGGCACGCAAGTCAAGCAACGCACGTTACTCAATCTGGGCAAAGACTTTGCCATTGAGCCGACGTATTGGCCGTTGCTCGCCGCCAGAATTGCACAGTTTCTGCACCGCTCAGAACCGCACCAAACGGAGTTGTTTGCTTTAGCGGATGATGTTGGTCAACTACTGGAAGCCGCCGCCGAGCGTTATAGCGGTCTCATCATCGCGAAACTGGCACAACCGATGGCGATAGCGACGCCCGAGCAGGATTATCATAGCGTCGATATTAACCATATCGACGCTGTTCAAGCTCGTAGCATCGGCGTGGAAACGTTGGCATGCCATGCGGTCACCCACTTGCAACTGGATCAGAAACTCACCGCGCTCGGTTTTAATAAAATCGATGCCGCGGCCGCACCGGGTAGCATTATAGGCCGTATGATATCACCCGGCAGCGAACTGCAGACCCATGATTGGCTGCAATCGCGCACCTGCTTGGGCGAACTGCTTGATCATGATTACGGCAGCACCAGTCTGACGCGCTTGTATACGATCAGCGATACGTTGCTCAAACACCAAGCGGCGCTGGAAGCGTTTCTGGCCGTTCAGGAGCAGACCTTATTCGATTTAAACCGAAGCATCGTGTTGTATGACTTGACCAACACCTATTTTGAAGGCCAGTGCGCCCAGAACCCCAAAGCCCAGTTCGGCCGCTCCAAAGAAAAACTTAAGTGTTGTCCGCTGGTTACCTTAGGTTTGGTTCTGGATGGCGACGTCTTCCCGCTCAGCAGCCAGCTATTTCCAAATAATGCCAGTGAGCCAGCCACGTTGGCGTTGATGCTGGACGGGTTGCCGGGGAAAAATCCATTACCCTCTGAAAAACCGGTGATTATCATGGATGCCGGCATTGCCAGCGCTGACAACATCGCCTGGTTGATCGAGCGCGGTTATCTTTACCTGGTGGTCAGTCGGGAACGCGACGTACAAGATCCCGGAGACCAGAATAATGCCGTCCTGGTAAGGGACACCGGACAGAACAAGGTCAGCGTTTACCGCAGAGTCGATGCAGAAACCGGGGAAACCCGGCTCTATTGTTATTCCGATCAAAAAGCTAAAAAAGAACAGGCCATCCGCAACCGCTAACACGTTCGTCTGGAAGAGGGGATCGACAAGCTCAATGCTGGCTTGGACAAAAAAAGCACCATTAAAAACTATGCGAAAATACTCGAACGCATTGGCCGACTGGGCGAAAAAACAGCCGTGTTGCGCAAGACTACCGTATTGAAGTCATTGCCGATGACAAAAAAGACAACGCCATCCGTATTGAATGGAAGCGTGAACCGCGAAGCGAACAAAAAGACCGGCACTGTGGCGTTCGCTGCCTGAGAACCAATATACCGGACTGGTCGGAACAGCAATTGTGGACAACCTATACGATGCTGACCGAGATCGAAGCTACCTTTAGAAGCTTGAAAACCGACCTCGGTTTACGTCCGGTTTACCACCATAAAGAAGATCGCGTCACCGGCCACTTGTTTATTACTTTACTGGCCTACCATCTGGTGCATACCCTGCGCTATCAACTTAAACAGCAGGGCATCCAGTTAAGCTGGGACAGCATTCATAATATCATGTCGACTCAACAACGCATCACCATCACCTTGCCGACAGATGACAATAAAACGATTTACCTGCGCACAACAACCCAAGCCGAAGCCCGGCAGAAACAACTTCATGCTGCCTTGAGTATCAAACCCGACCCCATAGGTAAATCTAAAACGATTATTGATAATAAAAAATCTGTAGTGTCATTTGAGACAAATTGAACTCTTAAGTTATTGAAATAACAAGTAATTGCCAGTAAAAGTCACGAAGATGGGTTAGCTACCGGTACACAACGTGATTTAGCGTTTCAGGGTTTCGAAGCCGATCGGAACACCTTGAAATATCGCTGTCCTGCGGCGGCTTATGGCCTGGAATGCCAAGCCCAATGCCACACTGCAGGGCAAGTGAATCCGGGCGACTATGGACGCATTATCCGCATCGACATCACTGAACAGAAGCGGCGCATCTTCGTCCCGACGCCTTACGGCAGTCCCACCTGGAAGCGCGGCTATGCACGCAGGAGTGCGTTGGAGCGTATCAACAACCGCATCGACAATAGCTTCGGTTTTGAACGCGGTCAGGCCAAAATGAAAACGCGCATGGGGCTGGCGCTGGCGGTTATGATGGCCATGGCGCCAGGTCATGTGAAGTCGGGACGCATCGAGCAGATGCGCTCGCTAGTTCAGCCGATTCGACAAACCGGTTAAATTCATACTGAGACGTTTCCCAGCAAAAGCTGATGACGCCGGCAAGAGGAACCTACTGCCTAAAAACAGGCTCCGATGAATTTTTTTCGATATTCGGCACCTAAAATCGTCAAATGCCGTGTTAGTGAGCCCTCCAAAAAATAATTTCTGAGATGAAATATCCGCCCCTTTTTCGCCAGTGAATCTGGAAAGCGTTACAGCGCAAATGTCTCAACAAGGAAAGGAGTGAAGTACTGGTTTCTGTTGTGTTAGAATACACCACAAGTAGATTTTGGAGTTTTAAATGAAGATAGAATTAAATTCTTTTGTCAAAAATTTCGTATACATGCTTCCAAATCCAGTTGTTTTCCGTCTGCGCTTTTTTTGGAAGCACAGGTATTGGCCTAATGTGAATGTTCCGCGATCATTGACGGAGAAAATTTTGTGGCTTATGGTTTGGGATAGCAATCCATTAAGAGCCAGCGTAGCAGATCGAATCAAAGTTAGGGAATTCGTGCATGAACATGCCCCAACTTGCATGTCCCCAAAACAATTATGGATTGGTGATTCTTTGAACTCGGATATATGGAATGAATTGCCCAGGGAATTCGTTTTAAAAGCCAATCATGGCAGTCATATGACCTGCGTTGTCGACAAGCGGCATCATACGTTTGATGAAATTGTTAAAATGTCAGGAATATGGCTGACCACAGACTACTCATTAAATTTCGGCGAATGGGTATATCAGAATCTTCAACGGGTATTGATTGCGGAAGAGAAACTCAGCATCGATGGCAAAATCCCACCCGATTGGAAATTTTTCTGCGCGAACGGGAAAGTGTTTTTGGTGATGTTGAATACGGATCGTGATGAAACGAGCGAATATGACACTTTTTATTTGCGTGATTTTACTCGGCTCCCTGATCTGTCGATGGATTACGATTATCGTCAAACCCCTGAGATAGATGAACCTTCTTGTTTTAAGGATGCCATTCGCATTGCTGAGCAATTGTCAGCGCCTTTTGATTTCATCCGGGTTGACTTATATCTTATCGGTCATGATGTTTATTTTGGGGAGATGACTTGTTTTCCAGCGGCGGGGTCGGATGCTATTAAACCAACAAATCTTGATTTTGAATTTGGATCACAGATCAATTTGGATAAATCTTTCGTAAATTTGGATCCCAGATCAATTTGGATACATCCTCCTCAACGGCATGTATGAACACTAAAACTAAAAGTGCGATCTTTTTGCGCCTTAATAATAACCTTTGTTTTTAATAATGGTTTCGCGTTCGAACTTGGTGTGGGGACGCATTTTGGACAAGGGTGCAGCTATCCAACGTCTACTTTCGAATGTATGAAATCTGCCGAAATGAGTTCATTCCGTGATGAAATCTATTGGGATAGTGTAGAGCACCAGACTGGTGTGTATGGACCTAATAAGAATGAACTCAAGTCTTGCAGGTATATTCTGACGCCAAGAGCGCGGGTATTAATCCCGTATTGATTCTGAGCTATGGGAACCAGCTTTATGATGATGGGCCGCAACCTTATACAGCAGCAGGGAGATCTGCTTTTGCCGCATATGCCGACTGGCTGGCAACACAACTCAAGGGCAAAGTCGTGAATTTTGAAATCTGGAACGAATGGAATAGTGGGTTTGGTACAAACTCGAAAATAATCTTTGGAAACTCTGTAAATTATGTCAAGCTTGCCCGGACGTCATATAATGCCATTAAAGAGTGCTAATCCTGCTGCAAAAGTGATTGTGGGCGCGCTTGCCGACGATTTGAATGGATGGCCGTGGCTGACAGCGGCAATCAATGCTGGATTGTTGGTGAGCGCTGATGGTGTTTCGGTACCCCTGTATGACCATAGTATGCCTCCAAGCCAAGCATGGGTGTCTGAAGTCGTTAACAGTTTACGAACATTACAAACCCTACTAAGAGCAAGCAACGGTGGAAAACCCGTTCCAATCTATGTTACCGAAACCGGATGCCCAACGTATGTGGGATCGGGTGGCGTTTCCGAAAAGGTAGCAGCTGAACAGGACGCTCGATTATTGTTAGAGGCTCAGACTGTAGAAGATCTTGCTGGTATTTGGTGGTATGATTTCGCAGATGTTGGTGACAATCCGTATAACAGGGAGCATCGTTTTTCCAATATTACGGTTACAGGAAGATTCGGGAGCGTGAAAGCTTTCGATCAAGTTTGTGGTGACAGGGTAATAGACGGATTCAAGGATGCGAGTGCAAATGCTATTCAAATTCGGGCCGAAACTTACCCTACTCTGGTTTGGATGGAGGGTGACGTTAAACTTGCCGGAATGGAGCTAAATCGATGATTACAATCAACGGCCGTTTCTTCTCTCGCCGCCCTACCGGCGTCGATCGTTTTGCTTACGAGGTACTTTCATCAATCAATGACTTGATTGGAGCGAGTGATCCTGCCGTTCGAGGCTTGAGCTTCAAAATTATGTTACCGCCCGGTGTTACACCGGAGCAGGAGTTCTCAAATATTCCGACGGAAACTGTGGGACGTAGTCGTGGCCAATTGTGGGAGCAGTGGGATTTGTCGCGTGCGGTGCCACGGGAGAGTTTGCTGTTGAGCCTTTGCAATACCGGCCCGGTCCTATCGTGCCAGCAGGTAGTGGTCATCCACGATGCGGCTACGGTGAAGATGCCCATGGCATTCAGTCGGATGTTTCGTCTTTGGTATCGGGTATTGATGCCGTTGCTTGGCAGGATTTCCCGAAAGGTATTGACGGTCTCTGAATTCTCTAAGGAAGAGATTGTGTCAGCCTTCGGTGTGCCGCGTGATAAGGTTTCAGTGGTAGTAGAGGGTGGCGAACACATTCTACGTATTCCCGCAGATACAACTGCTATCCAGCATTTCGGGTTATCAAGTCGTCCGTATGTGCTGGCAGTTAGTAGTATGGCGGCACACAAGAACTTCCAGTTGGTACTGGACGCAATTTCTTGTCTTGGGAATCTCCCGTTCGATGTTGCGATAGCAGGCGGGGCGAACTCACGTGTGTTTGGTGTCGCTGGCATGGTGGATTGCGAGCGCGTGAAGTGGCTAGGATATGTAAGTGATGCGGAGTTGCGTGCGTTGTACCAATCTGCAATGTGCTTTGTGTTCCCTTCGCTATATGAAGGGTTTGGAATTCCGTTGCTTGAAGCGATGAACTGCGGATGCCCGGTATTGGCCTCTCGGGCTGCGTCTATCCCTGAGGTGTGTGGGGATGCTGCTCTGTATTTTGATCCGCATAATGCTGATGAACTTGCTTCTTTACTGTTGCGCATGGCCAATGACACTGCTCTGCGCGCTGAACTTGCGATAAAGGGGCATGCACGTGCGGCGCAGTTTTCCTGGGAGAGGGCGGCGCGTCAGATACTCGCCGCATTACGCGAGTAATAGATTCAATCTGATTAAGGAGTGGGGCTCTGGCAAGTGTTGACTTTGGTGCATGAAATGATTTAGGGCAACCCAATTTGATACTGTTTGTTAGAATATTTAGACTAGTTTGCTGCTTGGGAACGAGGTGTGATGATGGAGAAGGTTTTAATTATTCTTTATGCTAGTCGGTAATTTTGCAAGAGATTCATTTACATATATTTTTGGTCTTTAGGAAAGCATAGATTTTGATATTGCCTCTGGAGAGAGATTTATCCGACATAATTATATGAAGATGCCAATGGTAACCATTAGTGCAATTGTCCAACAGGTGAATCAGTTTGTGGATACAAAAGCGCCGATTTTGGGCGTGCTAACGGCCATTTTATTGCCTTTGGCACACAGGATTCAGTTTTTTACCGGCGACAAAAACCCTACACACCCTGTAAGAGTGAAGAAGGCAGGCTTACCAACAAACATTATTCCGCAAAGACTCATTGATATGGGGTTTAAATTCAACTATTCCTTTGCAAAATCGCTAGAGCACTGGCGGAATTACGGTCCGGAAGATTTCAAATGAGCTCCACAAATTTATTAATTCTTCATGTCGCTGAGATTTTAAAGGGGGGAACGGCTTCATATATTGATGAACTGCTGGAGTATCAGTCAGAAAAATTTGGGACTGAGAATATCTATGCACTCTTGCCTGAAAGCCAAGCGGGTTACTTAACGAATTCGGGGAAAATTTCTTTTCATGGTTTTAAGGATAAATCATCGAGGCTAAGTAATGTATTGAAAATTCGTCAGAAGTTCCAGCAACTTATTAATAAGCATGATTTTGATATTGTGCACATTCATGGGACTTTTACTGGCTTTGCAGTCCGGTTGTTTTTTGGCTGGAAGAAGAGACGACCGAAATTTGTTTATTGTGCTCATGGCTGGGCTTTTGATAGAGAGTCTGCACCATGGAAAAACAGGATCATTGGATTTATAGAGAGATCACTTTCTTACTGGACTGATGTAATCGTTTGTATATCAGATCATGATTACCAATCTGCGGTTCGAATTGGCATACCGAAAGAAAAAATTATCACGATAAAAAATGCAATTTCTCGTGACTTTAAGTCGCAAGGTAATGTTGATTGGCCAGAAGGAAAAAGACGTTTTCTTTTTGCTGGACGTTTCGATCGACAAAAAGGGATGGATTTGTTTATTGAAGCTATGCACCAGATTGGAGCCGAAGGGTTCGCATATGCCATTGGTGATCCATCTGTAGGTGATGTAGCTATACTTAACTTACCTGAGAATGTGATATTCACCGGGTGGTTGCCTAGAGATGTTGTTCAAGCATATTTTGAAACATGCGATGTTTTTGTCATGCCGTCCCGCTGGGAAGGGTTTGGACTTTCTGCTCTTGAGGCAATGCGTGCTGGCCGACCAGTAATAGCCTCGCGCGTGGGTGGTTTACCTGAACTTGTAACAGAAGGAGTTAATGGTATTTTGATCGATCCAAACTCAGTAGATGAGCTTGTGATAGCGATGCGAAGTATTTCTGATCAAGATGTAGTTGTTATGGGAAATGCGTCGCGGCAGCGATTTGAGACTTTCTTTACATCAGAAAGATTGAACTTGGCCTTAATCGACCTTTATAGAAAATTATTACCTTGAGCCTGATGCTAAAAAATTTTACGTTTGTTTGGCTATCGAAAAAAAGTTTAGAGTTCACGAATTCATATAATCAGTGCAGCACCTTGAAAAAGGTTAGATGCTATAGTTTCAATTGACCAAAACAGGCACTAACGGGGTATTGCAAGAAATCCTATGCCCATCTAACCCAAGAGGAAAGATAGCAAATTGAAATCATGAGGAAGCAGAAAGTATAACTCGGGAAAATTGCCCAAAGGATGGGCAACACAAATCGACGCTGAGTCAGGAGCTTAATCGCAATCGTGAACAATGTGGTTATCGTTATCAACAGTCTCATCGACAAGCGCTTCAGCGGCATCTTGTATCAAAGGAGTCAGTGCGGCTTGGCAAGTTCGCGTATTCTAGTGAGTGCAAGTCCCGGCAGTCCAGACTATTCTTTGTACTGTTCAAGGGCTTCTTTAGCGGATTTGATCTTGTTCAGCCTTTCTTGTTTGTATTTAAGGTTTTCCGGAAGTTCGTAACCGGTTTTCTCTTGGGTTGCCCTGATTCCCTTCTTTGTCGCAACGTTTAACTTGTTCGGCGTGGTCTTTGCGAAAATCGCTCAGTATCTTAAAGGCAAGGGGGGGAAGGGAATGTTCATCGGTTGGTAGTTTTCAGGGCATAGATGGCGAGTATACTATTTTCGGGCAGCCTCCTGGCGGCATTGAGTTATGGGCTGCGCCGGTGTTAGCAAGTGACATCCCAGCAAATCTTGAGGTGGGTTTGTCAGCCGAGCTTTACTTCCCACTGGGTAATATCGAAGTGCTTGCAGATCGAATCAGACTGCAGTTGATTGAAGGTCTAACCACCTGTTACGCGCGGGAAAGTACTCGAATGTGAGTAACACGGCGTTATGACTGGCAGGACATAGCTGAGAAAACACTAAGGCTTTACGACAGCTGTCTCTCGGTGGAAACTGGACATGATCTTAATTGGATGTCCTTGTTACTAGCATATTATTGTAACATTCCTAATATTGAATAGAAATTTGATATGTAAAATCAAATGCCTAGTGAAAAACACATTGTGCGCTATTTTTGGTATTCGACAGATGGCAGTTTTTTAAACGCTGAAAATCTTCGAAGTGAAGCAAAGATTTTTAGTCGCCGATGGCCCTGGCGCCGGGCATTTTTCGGAACGTGCGGAAAAAATGCAAGGCATCGCGACTCGGCATCAAATTATTGCGTAGCGAAATCCCAATCTACTTGATGGGACGGGACGAGTCAAATCAAGATAAATCGGGGCCACCGGAAAACTTACCGATGTTCCTCATGCCAAATCATGCGCCGAGTGCCAGCTCGCCACCGCAGGAACCTTGTACAGATTATAGCGTCCGTATAGATCAGCGATCGGGAAACGGCGCAGGCCGGTTCATTTATCCCTTACCTTATCGTGCCTTATCAACTAGTCTTCAGTATGGTTTTATGATCTTACTCATCTCCAGACACGAGTTCCTTATAGTGGGTTAGTAGCGGATTTTGGCTGTTTATCCTTAAGTTGGCGCATAAACGGACATGAATTTTTTAACAGTCAATTGTAATAACCAAATATTCCACTATGATTTAAAGCAACAGGAATGGCAGAAAGCATCGGCAAAAATCCATCCTGTCATCGCCTGATATAGGCACATTAATCTGAAAAAGGCAAAACCATCGAAAGGTGGTGACGCAAAATTACCAGTCTAAAGGAATTTTCCTATGACAGTGGGATCGCCAGAATCAAAGAGAAGTTTAGGGAATTTTTAAGAATTTCATCTTCCTCGAGGAAGG
>JAQTMV010000012.1 GCA_028714175.1 Methylococcales bacterium | reverse complement strand
CCTGTCAGGTTAAATGGATTCAACTAAGAAGTGCAACACTGGTGTTTATCCGGCTTCATGCAATAGCTCAGCAATAAATAACAATGGCATATCCTCCGCTCTAAAACTTCAAGATAGATTGGCCTGGGGTGGTTATCCGAATGCATAGACTTTGAAAAATTAAACTTCTAAAGGTAAAAAAACTCCTTTGAAGGTATACTTCCAAATTCACCGCGAAAAAAACCCTCAAATAAACAGGAATTATAACACTGGTAAAGTCCTGCAAAAATGAATTCCATGAAATTCAAGAATTTTTGACAAAAAGCAAGTAGCTCGAATGGGCTTTGAGGAATCCGGGGTAAACGTGTCCACGATTATCCCGGATTCCATTTCGTTTCAATCGGTCTCGCTGAATCCGGATCAACTCTCTCATTTTTTTACTGCTTACACTTGCATTCCATCACTCAGAATCTCGCCATGCCGCGGAATAAGCAATGCCTTTGTGTCCTACGTCTGCAGCCAAAGAGTTAGCAATAATCCATTGCGATTTCACGATTAAAACTTTAAAGTGCAAGCATTTTAAGATAAAAACTTCCTGGTATAGTTGCCTTGAAGAATATTATGCGAGGATCAAAATGGCTACTGTATTGATTACCGGCTCAAGCCGGGGGTTGGGATTGGAATTTTGCAAGCAATATGCGGCAGAAGGCTGGCAAGTCCTGGCCTGTTGTAGAAACCCGGAAAGGGCCGGCAATTTGGCCGATATTTCTCAAGTGCGTATTTTTCCGCTGGATGTATCGAATTTTGCGCAAATCGACACTCTGGCGGCAGAGTTGCAGGATACTGCGATTGATGTTCTGATCAACAACGCCGGCGTTTACGGCGGTACACATTGCGATTTCGGGCAGCTGGATTACACGGCCTGGACGCAAACATTAACGGTTAATACGCAAGCGCCGGTAAAAATGGCGGAAGCGTTTTTACCGCATCTTAAACGCGGCGATAAAAAACTGCTGGTTTCGATCTCGAGCCAAATGGGCAGTATTGCCGATAACGGCAGCGGCGGCAGCATCTTGTACCGTACCAGCAAAGCGGCACTGAATGCTGCAATGAAAAGTATCGCGATCGATCTTAGAGACCAGGGGATCGGAGTTCTCGTTTTGCATCCGGGCTGGGTTAAAACCGATATGGGCGGACCGAATGCTCTGATCGAGGCCCAGCAAAGCGTTGCCGGCATACGTCAGGTGATTGCGCAGTTTACTCTTGCCCAGAGCGGCAACTTTCTAAAATACGACGGCTCGTCCCTGCCCTGGTGACAAACCAGTGAAAATAGGCATCCAAACCTGGGGCTCCAACGGCGATATACGACCGATGCTGGCTCTAGCGCAGGGCTTGCAGAAAGCCGGACATAGCGTCACGCTGGCCGCCACCAGCATAGATAATAAGGATTATACGGACATCTGTGCCGATTTAAACATCCGCTATCTTCAAATTCCCCGGCACATAGACTTCGACATACAGAATTTTGCCCAGCGCACCTTGCGCATGAACACGCTGACGTGGCTTAGAGCATTGCTGGACGAAGCGTTATTTCCTTACGAGCAGGCCATATACGAAACTGCAAAACATTTGGTGCACGATAACGACTGTGTGATCGGACATCATTTTCTGTATCCGTTAAAACTGGCGGCAGCCCGCCAGCACAAACCGCATTTTACCGTGACGTTTTGCCACGCCGCGATTCCTTCGACTAGGCAAGCGCCGTTTCCCTTTCCCGATCTCGGCATGTTTCTCAATAAACTGTCGTGGAAAATGCTGGATTGGATGTTCAATCGAGCGCTCAAGAAACCTTTGATGCGTTTATGGCTGGCGGAAGGCGAAGCACCGGTCGAAAACATTCTGACTGGACTTTTTACCTCGCAAGAACTCAATTTAGTCGCTGTTGATGAGTTATTTTGTCCATTTCATCAGGAATGGGCACCCAACAACCGTGTTTGCGGATTTTTAAATCTGACTGAAGACGCTCAAGATTGGCCGATTCCATCGGCCGTTAAAAGCTTTCTTGAAGAAGGCCAACGTCCGGTGTATATGACTTTCGGCAGCTTGCAGCAGGCAGCTCCCGTATGGAGTATGGATTTATTTGTCGAAGCCGCTCGGTTGGCAGGTTGCCGGGCGATCATCCAAACCAGCTCTGCGCAATATCCTGCCGATAGCCGCCAGGATAAACTCTATTTTATCGGCAAACATCCGCATCAACCGTTATTCCAGCATTGTGCGGCAGTCGTGCATCACGGTGGCTCAGGCACAACGCAAGCCGCAACGCTCAGCAGCTGTCCGTCAATCGTGGTGCCGTTTATAGACGAACAATTGTTCTGGGGACATCAGTTGCAGACCCTGGGCCTGGCGTTTGCTCCGTTACCAGTAAGAAAAGTGAATGCACACAGTCTGGCGAATACCATACAAAAAGTGCTAAATTCTGAAGCATTGAGTAACAATGCGCTTAGCTACAGCCGGAAAATGCAGGGTCACAATGGTGTCGCCGCAGCAGTCAGTTTAATCGAAACACAGCTGTCCCGGCCGAGTCCAGTCTAATTGCCCGAATTTCTGAATCTCAATGGATCAGCCGTATACTTTCTTCATCCGTTTACTATGCGCTTAATCAACTATAAGGAAAAGCCTGTTTGAACAAAACGCATTTCAGTTTATCTTATTAGTTGAATTTATTCTTTAAAACAAAAGACCGGGAGACCAGCAGATGTTAACAATAAAAACCATCAAATCAGCGGGATTTTTTCTGGTGATGCTTACCGCATTACTCTGTATCAATATCCGGACTATTTCCGCGCAGGAAAAACCAACTCTTGACAGAACGCTTCTACTGGAAAAAAAGGTTGAGCTTCCCAACAATAACATTAACGCCAAAATAATACGAGTCACTTTTCCGCCGGCCTTTAAAACACCCTGGCATAGCCATGAAGGACCAGGACCCCGTTATGTTGTCAAAGGCAAACTAAAAGTCGTTGAAGGAGGCAAACCCAGCACATACTCTGTCGGCGATGTGTTTTGGGAATCCGGGAACTTAATGTCTGTAGAAAATATTGGCGAAGATTCTGCTGAATTAATTATTTTTGAATTAGCACCTGCCAAATAAATCAAGACATTGCATTCGCCGTTAGCCAACACGTCAACTAAGCGACTTTGGATACTGCGCCTGAATTTTCCAGGTAGCGGTTTTATGCCTTATTGTATTAATTACACGGAATTTGAAATCCAGCCAGGCGATGATTAACGCCAGACATTTGAATAGTGTTTGCATACTATTGCCGTCTTTTTAAATCCCCTCTCCAGCAGGAGATTAAATGAAGGTGCCGTTGTTGAAATGCAAAGTGTATAACAATATGAAAAAATGAACTGCCGCTCATCCCTTTGCCGCCCGCTGCCGTCTTGCCTCCTTGGGATCATGAATCAAGGGCCGATAAATTTCAACCCTATCACCCTTTCTTAAAGTCTTATCGAGCCTGCAAACCATGCCAAAAATACCGACCTTAATATCGGCCCAGGTAATTTCAGGGAAATGGTTCAATAAACCTGATGCGTTTAGCGCCTGTTCGACTGTAGCGTCTTCGGGCATTTTCAGGGCGAGAATCACTTGTCGTTCAGGTGTCGCGTAAGCCACCTCAACATCAATCAATACATCAGCCATAGACTTGTTTGGCCCGGCTGATAAAAGAACTCACCATGGTATTGCATATCTGGGTAAAGACGGCTCCAAATGCCAGGCTGGCCAGCTTTCCTGACATTTCGAATTCCAAATCCAGTGAAATCTTGCTGGCATCCTCTCGCAAGGGCATAAAATTCCATACCCCCTCCAGATAAGAAAATGGTCCGTTAAGCAAAGAAACCGTTATTCGCCCCCCCCTGTCAATCCTGTTTCTTGTTGAAAACGATTTGTTGAAGCCGCCCTTGGAAATCGTCAATTCTGCTTCAACAATATCGTCTTCACGCTTGATAATCCGACTGCAGCTGCACCAGGGCAAAAATTGCGGATAGGCTTCGATATCATTAACCAGGTCAAACATCTGCTGTGCTGAAAACTTAACCAGTGCGCTTTTTTTAACGATAGTCATTTAAAGTACTCCGATTACATGCAGGAATACGAAAAACACAGCTAAAGGCGCCACATAAGCAATCAAAACCTTCCACAATTGGTAACTTGGTTCATTAGGCATATTCAGCTCTTGTTCGCTATGTTGCCGCTTCATAATCCAGCCGGCAAATACCGCAATACAAAAGCCGCCGATGGGCAGCATTAAATTGGCGGTCAAGTAATCCAGCAATTGAAAAATATTTCTGTCGAAAAACTTAACATTGGACCAGATATTAAAGGAAAACAGTGTACCCAAGCCAAGTAACCATGTTGCGAACCCTGACCAGATACTGGCTTTTTCGCGACTGAAGTCTTTATTTTCAACCAGCCACGCAACGGCCGGCTCTATCAAGGAAATAGAAGAGGTCAAGGCCGCTATTGCCAGCATCACAAAAAACAATATGCCCATCAACCAGCCGCCGGTCATGGCGCCAAAAGCGATCGGCAGGGTTTCAAAAATGAGTCCGGGGCCGGAGCCAGGGTGTAAATCATTAGCAAAAACAATAGGGAAAATGGCAATGCCCGCCAATAAAGCGACGGCCGTATCGGCGCCAGCAATCCACAACACCGTGTTGGCAATCGATATACCTTTAGGTAAATAAGAACCGTAAACCATAATCGCCCCCATCCCTAAGCTTAGCGTAAAAAAAGCATGTCCCATCGCTGTTAAAACCGAGTCACCGCTCAATTTACTGAAATCGGGCTTAAATAAAAAATGCAGCCCTTGAAGGTAGCTCCCTGTAGTCATTGCATAACCGACTAACAAAATCATCAATACAAACAGGCTCGGCATTAAATACTGTACGGCTTTTTCCAGGCCATTATGAACGCCACGCACAATAATCAGCATTGTTGCCACCATGAATAAAGAATGCCAGAAAATCAACTGCATCGGACTGGCAACAAAATCGTTAAAAATCCCTTTTATCGCTGTGGCGTCGGCATCAAAAAAACTGCCTGCAAAAGCTTTTAATATGTAAGCTGTAGCCCAGCCGGCAATCACGCTGTAATACGACAGGATCAACATGCCTGCGACGACACCCATCCAGCCCAAATAATGCCAGTTTTTATCCGCGCCCGCTTCTTCAGTCAACAGTTCCATTGTCCCTATCGGATTTTGCTGACTGCGCCGTCCGAGCATGGTTTCGGCAATCATGATAGGGATGCCGATTAGCAATACGCAGACGAGATATACTATTACAAATGCCCCGCCGCCATTTTCTCCGGTAATGTAGGGAAACTTCCAGATGTTTCCCAAACCGACTGCAGAACCTGTTGCTGCCAGAATAAATGCGAAACGAGATGACCATGCACCATGAACTGATTTTTTTGTGTCCGTCATTTGAGCGCCTGTAAAAACTCAAGGGTTATAGAATCATCACGAAGGACACGAAGTTTTAGGCTTTTTCTTCGTGCTCTTTGTGTCCTTCGTGGTGAGCTTTTCTGACTGTTGCAGTAATATCGAGTAAAATAGCAAAATTATTCCTTTACGTCAGTTTAAAAAATCAAAAACCAGCTCAATATGGCCGATAAAAAGTCCAAAAAAAATAAAACCCAGCAAAACGCAACGATTGCTGTTAATCGACAAGCCAGGCATGAGTATTTTATTGAAGAGCGATTTGAAGCCGGGATTGTTTTGGAAGGCTGGGAAGTTAAAAGTCTCCGGGAAGGTCGTGTTCAGCTAAAAGAGAGTTATGTCGTATTAAAACGCGGAGAAGCATGGCTGTCAGGCGCCCACATTTCTGCCCTTCTGTCGGCATCCACGCACATTAAACCGGACGCCATCCGCGCTAAAAAATTATTGCTGAACCGCCACGAACTCAACAAACTCATTGGTTCGGTAGAACGCAAAGGTTACACACTGATTCCGCTGTCCATGTACTGGAAAAACGGACGGGCTAAACTGGAAATCGGTCTGGCAAAAGGTAAGCAACTGCACGACAAACGCGCTACATCGAAAGACCGCGATTGGCAACGAGAAAAGGCCCGGATTATGAAAAAGGGATAAACCATGTCACTTGCCCTGTTCCTTGAAAAAATAACCAATAATATCGCCGTCAGTTTTGATGAAACCATCGCTGTCATTACTGAAAATTATTATTACGAAGCCACAGAATTTAGCAACGGCCTTAATGAACATACCTTGGTCAACAAAGCCGGTACCAACGAAGGTTCCTGCAAAATTTTCGCCTTTGCTCAAATGCACCAACTTGATCAGCAACAAACTTTAAACCTGTTCGGCGATTATTATCGACTGGATGTTTTAAATACTCCCAACGGCACTGGCCACCAGAACATCAGAAATTTCATGCACTATGGCTGGGAGGGTATTTGTTTTAAAGGCGAGGCATTGACGGCGCTTTCATCACCGCCGTTAAGTTAAACATTCTCCTAGGCAGGTTCTTCTTTCTGCTTGATGGCATTCTGGAATTCAACCAGCCATTCATTTGTTTCCTGAAGAATAATTGTATCTACCTGGGAAATAAATGTCTTACAGCGGCCCAACACTGCTTGTGCCTGTTCGGGATTCGGCAAGTTGTTTTCCCATTTGGACTGTTCTATATCATAGTCCATTTGGAACTCATGCAGTGCTTGCCTGATCCTGTGTTCGGTAGCGATAAACCTCATCCAGGCGTTGGAACAACCAAAAAACTTGTCGATGGCCATTAATACACCCGCTACACCAAGCGCTATTGTGGTCCATGCGGGAGACAAGGAAGACAACTGAGCCTGATATATCTGGCTCAATAACGGCAAAAGACCCGCAACGGCCGATGATGCGATTGTTCCGAGCCGAAGGAATTGAGCACAGTTTTTTTTGCTACGCTTGGCGTGCAGATACCAGTCTATGGCACTAAGGGCATGATTCTCGGCGCGCTTGTAGACGACTTCCAGCGATTGTCTACGATGTTCTTCATCCCAGAAGAGTTCAGAACTCATTGCGGGCTGCAGATCGCTACCGGGCTTATTTTGACGTATAGGCTTTACATTTTCGTTACTGACTTCATTACCGGGATCCATCACATCACCTCTTTTGGATTGAGCAATCAAACAATAGGGGTTCAAGTTTTACCTGCACTGATCAAGGCATTAACTTTCTTGATTATCTTATCTGTTTGTTGATATAGGCGCAAATGCTAAAATGTTGTATTTTGCACTTTTATCGAAATTCCTACAAGGAATATGCAAACCCGGAAATGATGAATGATAATGAAATATATAAACACTAAAAAACCGGCCCTATCAAATACCTCATTGTTTTTACTCCTGCTTATGCTGATCTATGCGCCTCAGAGCCTATTCGCAGCAGACATTAATGTCTCGGTAGATCGTAATCCGGTCAGTCTTGATGAGTCTTTCCAGATAATCTTTACTGCAACCGAGTCACCTGACGATGACCCAGATTTCAGACCGCTGGAACAGGATTTTTCCATACTCAACCAAAGTAACAGCAGTAGTTCATCGTGGATTAACGGAAAATCCAGCAAGACGATTCAATGGACGCTCGATGTGATGGCCAAACGGGCAGGCAGCCTCGTTATTCCGCCAGTGCACTTTGGTAATGATGTCAGCCTGTCGTCTACCATTCTGGTTGCTCAAAATACAGCAAATAAAGCTGTTAATAACGATGAGGATTTGTTTATGGAGGTTGAGGCGACACCGGAAAGCCCCTATATACAATCTCAGGTGATTTACACCTTGCGTTTATATACAAAAGTCGATATCTCTCAGGCGCGTTTGAATGAACCGGAATTAGCTGATGCGGTGATTGAAAAACTGGGTGAAGACAGTAATTATAATACTCAGGTAAATAACGTGAATTACTCGGTGACTGAACGGAAATATGCTATTTTTCCGCAAAAAAGCGGGCAATTAACTATTAAACCGCTGGTATTAACAGCTGAAGTAGTAGCCATTAACAACCGCCCCGGCTTTAATAGCTTTTTTAATTCCCAGATAACCAAAACCAAACGAGTTGAGACAAAAGCGATAACACTGAATGTAAAACCGGCGCCGGCATCTTTTACCGGACAGCATTGGCTATCTGCAGAACAACTGATTTTAAAGCAGGAATGGTCGGGCGATATTCTACAAATGAAGGTCGGGGAACCTTTGACCAGGACCTTGACCTTGCTGGCAAAAGGTACAACAGTCGGACAGCTGCCCGAGTTAAATACGACAAAAACCAATGATCAGTTAAAAGCCTATCCTGACCAACCCATATTACAGGAACAGAAAAAAACCGATGGCTTGCTGGCTTTCAGAGAAGAAAAAATTGCCCTGATTCCATCAACAGGCGGCACCTACAAATTACCTGCTTTAGAAATCCCCTGGTTTAATACTAAAAGTCAAAAAGTTGAAGTTGCCAGAATTCCTGAAACGACAATAACGGCGATTGGGGGCGCTGAAACACGGGCAACAGCAACCACTTCGGCAGTAACAGCAGTAAGCCCACGGAAAATTGAAGCAACACCGGCTATTCAACCACAGCAAAATAACAAGTGGCTTTGGGTTTCGATCTTTTTAGCTTCAGGATGGCTGCTGACATTGATTTATTTCTTAACCAAACGGCCCGTTAAAAACCAGGTTATCGAAATCAATGATGCAGAAATCAGTTTAAAAGAAATTGTTAAAAACTTAAAAAAAGCGTGCAGCGATAACAATGCCGTAGCGGCTAAAGATGCCTTGCTTGAGTGGGGCCGGCAAAAATACAAGGTTTCAAATCTGGGCGCAATCGCGGTATTTTGTGACGCCAGATTAAGAGATGAAATCCAGCATTTGAATCACACCTTATACGGCAAGAAAATGCAACAGTGGCAAGGTAAAAAGCTCTTTCAGGCGTTTACCGAAAATAAGGCCAGAGAAAAAATAGCCCTTACCGATGATAACAGTCTGGAACCGCTTTATCGTTTGTAATGGCTGCTGAGAAATGCAAGCACGCAGCTTTTTTTCGCCGAAGAGGCTTATGGCAAGCTGCGAAACCAGTAGGCATTATGCAGGCTAAAGCATCTACGAATGGCTCACGGCAATCCCGGATGCAGGCCGCCCAGCTTGGATCCGAGCCTTCAATCCTGTCAGCAGCACTGCGGAGGGAATCAGTCAGGGGCGTATTTCATCGGGAAGCGCATTTCCGAGATGACGAAGCGTAAAACCCTCGCCGGATGCCCCACCGAATGTCTGTTGCAGCCATGCGGTATGGGTATGGAACACTTGGGCATCGGCGCAATAAGCGATTTTCCAGCCGGATAGCAACATGCTTCCTGGCGTCAAAACTTACGGCTTCCCGTTGAACAGCCCGGACGTCAACGATTTCAAAAAAGGTTCCATCGAACCCCCGCTATCGCAATGGGTTTAACTCAACAGGATTTAAGATGGCAATTTCTATCTTCCTGTTATCGCCCGGATTGTAAAGTCTCATCCGGGCAATGCCGGTTTGATCGAGCACTTTTTTATCCTTAATACACTGTTTTGTCAGAAATTGTCATTGCTATCCGGAATCTTTGTGAGTACGATAGGAACTGAGCCTATGTTGGTATAGTTCGTGGTTTCGACAGAATAAGGCATGATCCCAGTAATGCTGAACAGTAAGATTCAAGACCATTAAAATCCGGTGCATCCTTTTCTTAGGATGCGGGCATTGATTAAAAAACTGCCATACTGGAAGTAGCAATGATTTAATTTTGTAAGTCTTATGTTTTGCCAGTAGTACTCCACCAGCCTCATATTCAAATATTTGCAGTTAAGATAAGATGTTTGCTAGAACAATCAAGGCTCGCGTTAAACCGTAAGCAAGTGAAAGTTAAGATAATCATCAATAAAAATTACAACTGTTTCACTTGCGATGTTCGTTTTATAAAAATGAGGAGAGCAAGCCATGCCGCAAGAAAATATACCAAGATGCCCTTTTGAACATATCCCAGATCCCGATCTTGAAGATAAACAGATCGACGAAATCGCTAATATTATCGTTAAATTACTCGACAAACGTTATCCGATACCGGATGAACTGCGTCATTTTCAAAGCGAGAATTATCCTTCTTCGATCCAGTTTCTAAGAGGAGTCCATCCAAAATCTCATGGCTGCGTCAAAGCTATATTCGAAATCGATCCCAATATAGGCAAAAATCTACAGGTTGGTCTTTTTGACAAGCCCGGCAGAAAATTCGATGCGATTATCCGTTTTTCAAATGCAACGGGGGTGTTGACCCCGGATTTGGAAGAAGACGGAAAACATAACAGCCGAGGCATGGCAAGCAAAATATTAGATGTCCGCGGAAAGGTAATCACTGAAGATAACGGCGCCAAGAATCAGGATTTTTTGATGATCAACCAGCCTGTATTCGCCTTTGCCAATACCGAGGATTATTTACGTCTGGAAAGAGTTCTTGATACGCAAAATGATAAACCTGACGGATTTTTCGCTCCGCTTAAGCTTAAAGATCCGACAATAACCGAGGAACAAAAACGCTTCATCCTTGAATATATCAAGGCTGAAAACATTTCAGAGGAGGATATATCGCGAATACTGGAAAGCTTTAAAATCGTCCTGAAAATAAAATCCCCTGCTAATCCAGTTATAAATCCATTAGGGGCTCAATATTTCAGTGCGGCTCCCTTTCTGTTCGGCCCGGACCGGGTGATGAAGTTTTCGGCCAAGCCCCGTAAAGAATTACCCCCTGCCCAGATGCCCGCGCAACCTTCTGAAAACTATCTGCGTGAAACACTGATCGCGACGATGCGCAATAATGAACCTATCATTTTTGATTTTATGTTGCAAATCCGTGGCAAGGCCGATCTGAACGACCTTGACAAGGACATCGAAAATGCCTGTTTTGAATGGAATGACCCTTTCATCAAGGTTGCAACAATTACCATCCCTACGCCGCAAGCTGAAGTCGATATGACAGAAAACATCGAGCAATGCGAACGGCTGTCTTTTACTCCCTGGCATTCGCTTGTCGGGCATCAGCCGATAGGCGGTATCAACCGACTGCGAAAATCAGTCTATCAGGCCTCAGCGAAACATCGCCTGGAACAAGATGATCAACTCGATCCCAGAGGTTCGAAGAAGCAGAAGAAACTGAAGTCGTAGCTGTAAGCTTTCAAGGCTCGGCTATCATAACTCACTTTGACGAGGAATTTTATATGAAAATACTCTACTCACTCTGCGCGTTGGCATTATTGTTTCTGAGTAATTGCACCTATGTATCCGAAGGCGTGGTCTCCGATAAAGACCGTTATGCTGAAACATCAGCTAAAGATGTTTTTGGTGATACTACCGATAAGATTGTCTATCTTGACCAGAATTGGGATCGCTACGACAGTCTCTGGTTTTACTTCACTACCCAGGGTTCCGATTTTATGCCTTATGAAGTTTTTCTGTCTCTCGAACAGGCAGACAATAAAAATCTTTTCCGTAACTCCGAAAACATGAATAAATACCGGTTTCTGACCCAGAGGCCCAGTTATGACAATCCGGAGGGTCTGCCGGTCGGGTTTGTGGAAGACCGTTATCAGGATAAAAAATATATGGGATTTACCTGTGCTGCGTGTCATACCACGCAAATTAATTACCAAGGCACAGGCATAAGAATTGATGGCGCGCCTGCGCTTGCGGATTTTGAAGGATTCTTTGAGGGTATTGAAAAAGCAATCAAGGCAACGCTGGATGATGCTTCAAAATTTGATCGCCTCGCTAAATTAATGGTGGAAAAAGAGGTGGCAAATAATTCTGAAGATTTCCGTATAATGCTGGAAGAACTCTATAGAAAGCATAATGTTTATAATATTAGCAACGCGCCCAGGCAGGGTAGTCAACTGGTGCATTATGGTTATGGGCGGCTTGATGCCTTTGGGCGAATTTACAATCGCATCATGGAGCATTTAACTCCTGGCCATGTGAACGCCAACCCTGCCAATGCACCGGTAAGCTATCCTTTTTTGTGGGATACGCCGTACCATGACTTTGTGCAGTGGAATGGCGTAGGCGATAATAATCCGGATGAGCATTTAGGGTTTTTGGGGCCCTTAAGCCGGAATACCGGCGAAGTGATCGGTGTGTTTGCGACCTTTGATTTACACAAACATACCGGTGATGTCGGTTACCGGTCTTCAGCCGTGCAGCGCAATCTGGTAAGACTTGAAAAGCATCTGGTTTCATTGGAATCTCCAGAATGGCCGGAAACAATCCTGCCCCTTATTAACCGTAAACTTGCAGACCAGGGCAAGCAGGTTTTTATCGATTACAAATGCGATGTCTGTCATAGCAGCCCGGACAAGTTCGATCGCAGCAGCCCGGATCGGCGAGTCATAGCCCAGTTTGCCAGTTTGCAGCAGATAGGCACCGATCCGGCGATGGCGATAAATGCGATTTCTGCCCAAGGCAAAAGTGGCTTGTTTAAAGGCGAGCCCATCCCAAATTCCAACGAAGTTTTTGGCGAAACAACCCGCGTCCTGCCCGCACTTCAAAAAGCGACAAAGGGCGTGATACTGGAACCGGATCACGACAAGTCGGCTTTTCGCCGCGGCATTGAGCAGGTCTATGATTTTCTGGTTGCCCTAGCCAGTAATCCGATCATAGACAAGACTGAGCGGCATGTTGATTTTGAAATCAATGAAACTATTCCCGGCAGTCTACTCGCCTACAAGGCACGCCCTTTAAACGGCATCTGGGCGACAGCGCCTTATCTGCATAATGGCTCTGTGCCAAATCTTTATGAACTGTTTCTGCCCAGTTGCAGCGACGCTGAAATTGCCGCAGGAAAAAAATGCCGATCCAATCGGTTTACCGTTGGCAGCCGGGAATTTGATCCGGTAAAAGTCGGATTGGTCAGCAAGGATGTGTTTGCCTATCCAGGCTTGTTTGTATTCGATACTTCGCTACCGGGTAATAAAAACAATGGGCACGAATATGCTGCGGGTAATACTCCGATAATCAAGCTTGATAATACCGGCAAGCCGATCAGAGATGCAGCGGGAAAGTTTGAACTGGAAAAGTTGCCGCCAATTAATGACAGCCAGCGGCAGGCTCTGGTCGAATATCTTAAAACACTCTAATCTGACAGCTGGTCTGTTATAGGGTTTCAGTATGTTTAGTCGCGGTGCTTATACAGCCAGGGCATTTTGCGGATTGGTTGCCAGCTTTGGTTTAACCGGTAAACGGAGATTCTGGATTGCAAAATCTACCTGTTGAGCCATGTTGATTAGTCTTCCCGCTCGTATTTACGCGCTTTACGGCTCATTGCATCGTCCCGTGCATCATTGATTTCCTGCATGATACTTTTTACATCGGCTACTTTATTGCTGTTTTTGAAATGGCCGGTCAGTTTGACGTCAGGAGTTAAATTGCCGCTCTCGTAAATCTTCCAGATTTCTTTACCATAGCTGGTGGCAAGTAACTCAGGCGCAAAGCGGCCAAAATAGGCGGCCAGATTGTTGACGTCACGTTCCAGCATTCTTGCTGCGTTATTGTTAGCCGCCGCATCAACAGCTTGTGGTAAATCGATGATAACCGGGCCATGGGCGTCAATCAGTATGTTGAATTCAGACAGATCACCGTGGACGAGTCCAGTGCAAAGCATTCTGACCACTTCTTTAATCAGTAAGCCGTGGTACTCCAATGCCTGTTCACGGGTCAATTCCAAATCATTCAGTCTTGGCGCTGCTGCGCCGTGCTCATCAGTAACCAGTTCCATTAGCAACACGCCCTCGACAAAGTTATAAGGCTGCGGAACACGCACACCGGCAGCGGCAAGTCGATATAAGGCATCGACCTCTGCATTTTGCCATACTGCTTCCTGTTGCTTTCGGCCAAACCGGGTGTTTTTTTCCATAGCGCGCGCCTGGCGGCTATTTCGCACCTTGCGTCCTTCCTGATACAAGGCCTGCTTGTGAAAACCGCGTTTGTTGGCCTCCTTATAGACTTTGGCGCAGCGTATTTCACCTTCAGAGAGTACAACATAGACAGCCGCCTCCTTGCCACTTTTTAACGGCCGTATAACTTCGTCGACGAGGCCGTCATGGACCAGGGGTTCGAGACTTTTTGGAGTTTTCATAATCGCCCCTTTCAAACAGCTCTGGAAAAAATTGAAAACAGTGAATATCCATTGTTTGCTATAGGCTTTGATACGGTGTTTCTGTTATTCATATTTTGTTTTGTTTCTATAATGGCTAAGTAATCAGTACGAAATAAGTTAAATAAGTATAGATGCGAATTTATTCGCACAGTATGGATAAATCCGCACCTGCATCGAAAAATTATTTCACATGCTTGCGCAAATTATTTTATGCAGGTTCCTATATTGATTCAAAAAGTAAGTCTTTATCGGAAGCCAAATCAAGATAAAGGCTTAAGAGGTTCAACCGTAATACCTCTTTGGGCAAGTACTGCTACCCATGCCCGCAAATCCTCAGGCATAAAATTATTAAGCATCAGCTCAATATAGGCGTGACACGACCCGTAACAAGACAGGAATCAGTCAAATGGCTCGGAGTGGGAAATATTCAGCCCACCTTTGCCGGCCGTCAGAAACTTTCGCCCCACTGAAGGCATGCCATCATAAAGATCAACCTGTATTCCTGCCTGGTTTAAAACTTTCGCAGCCATTAATCCTGCCGGTCCGCCGCCGATAACCGCAATCGTTCGTGGCAGAACGCTGTCTGATGAACTTTTCAATGCGTTTCGGATGTTCTTGTTCCCTGTGCTGGTTTGATTTTTTTGCTATAAAAACAGGCCGCATTAACAGGATGCTTATATGTCCGGTGACCAATTATTATACAATATCAATTATTTTCTAAATAATTTGTTCCAAATAAAGATGTGACTTTGAGCGAAAAGCTTTTAAAGCAACTGTGGTTGTGAGTAGTATGACGCTGATTTCACGAATTCCGGGGTTTGTGCGGGACATGTTGATTGCGCGCATTTTTGACAAGTTTG
This sequence comes from Methylococcales bacterium, assembly GCA_028714175.1. Taxonomy (GTDB): domain Bacteria; phylum Pseudomonadota; class Gammaproteobacteria; order Methylococcales; family Methylomonadaceae; genus JAGXGJ01. Next base: position 28,599 of record JAQTMV010000012.1, on the reverse strand, counting down.
CCATACCCGCCATATCGCCCGTTTTTCTCAATATTTGCATGATTGGGGCTTGCTCTGGGAACGGCGATTTTACCCGGTCTGGCTAAATATCATGCCGCAGAAGATTCGGCAGCTTTTTCAAATGCGCTGGATTGAGGCTTGCATTTGATACTTCTGGTGGGCATGCCTGCGACTATTGGCTTGCTGTTATTGGCCGAACCGGTGTTATCTACATTATTTCAGTATAATGAATTCAGCACCAGAGACGTACATTTGACAGGACGGAGCCTCAGCACTTACTCGATTGGTTTGCCGGGATATATTGGTATTGACGGGCTTAAGGCCGGGACATTTGACTGCTAAGCCTTTGGAGAAGGAGCTTGAAATGCGCTAAATAGTTTCGTCAATGTTCAGGGGATTTTTAGAGATTCTCTTTAATTAATTTATGGAGGTAGAATGAGACTTTTACTGGTTGAAGATGATGAAATACTGGGTGATGGCCTGGTTGCAGGCTTAAAAATGGAAGGTTATGCGGTTGACTGGCTAACCAGTGGCAAGCTTGCCGATGAGGCTTTGAAGCTCAATAGTTATGAACTGGTCGTATTGGACCTGGGCTTGCCTGATATGGATGGCATGGCTATCTTGCGAGCCTTGAGAAGCCGTAAAGATGAAACCCCCGTGATGGTTTTAACGGCAAGGGATACGATTCCTGATCGGGTACTGGGTTTGGATAGCGGCGCCGATGATTTTGTTATTAAACCGTTTGAACTGGACGAGGTCTGCGCCCGGTTAAGAGCGCTGGCCAGAAGGAGTGAGGGTAGAGGGGCGCCTACTATTGAGTATAAAGGGGTTGTTCTGGATCCCGCCTCTCATCAGGTTACCTTTAACAATGAAAAGGTTGATCTGTCGCAAAAAGAATTTGAGATATTGAGTTTTCTGATGAGTAATATTGGTAAGGTTGTTTCCCGTTCCAGGCTTGAAGAAAGTCTTTACTCATGGGACTCTGATGTTGAAAGCAATACCGTCGAGGTTCATATTCATTATCTGAGAAAAAAACTCGATCCCGCACTTATTCGCACAGTCAGAGGCGTGGGTTATATTATTGATAGTGACGACGAGCAATGAATTATTCTCTTCGGCAATTATTGTTAGTCAGTCTGCTGTCAGCTTCCATGCTGATATGGGGAATTGCAGCCTATATAAGCTATAAAGTAACGCGCGGTGAAGTCGCCAATCTGTTTGATGCAGAGCTTGCACAATCGGCAAAAGTGCTTAATGCCTTTGTAGAAAGCCTGCTGCGTGAAGGCGCCTTGTCTGGGCATTGGAATCAGGAGCAAGAAAAGGCTGATGAGCTTGTACACACCTATAATTTAAAACATAAGTTCAAAAGAAAAAGCGCTTTTCAGCTATGGTCTGAAGATGATGGCTTGCTGCTTCGTTCAAAAAATGCACCTGAGTTTTCAGTTCATGGTTTCAATAAAAGCAATATTGATAAGCGGCTATGGCCTGTTTTTGATGATCTGTTGCAAGTGGATGCATTAGGACATAAATACGAAAGAAAAATTGCTTTTCAGCTATGGTCTAAAAAATATGGATTATTGTTACGTTCCGATAGTGCGCCAAAATTTGCTTTTTCATCTTCAACTTTTGGCTTCAGCGAAACCAATATTGATAATAATGTTTGGCATGTTTACAGCATTTCCAATTCAACGGGTGAATATATTATCCATGTCGGTCAAAGAGAAGAGATCAGGGCTGAATTAACGGATGAAATATCTTCTCAATTGGTCACCCAGTTTCTTATCGGGTTGCCTTTTTTGGGTGTAGTCATCTGGTTTATCGTGGGTCTGTCCCTAAAGCCCGTAAATCGCCTGGAAAAATCGCTCGCAAAACGTGAAGCCAGCTACCTTAAACCGTTATCCCTCAAAAGGCTCCCCAATGAAATAGTGCCGATGGTTAATGAAATCAATACTCTTTTTGTCCAGCTTGAACGGGCTTTTGAGCATGAGCGCCGCTTTACTGCCGATGCTTCGCATGAACTAAGAACACCTTTAGCGGGCTTGCTGACACAGGCTCATGTCGCCTTGAGAACAACCGATGAGGAGGTGCGTAAACAGGCCCTGTCCCGCATTAAACAAGGTGTAAATAGAATGTCTTATATGGTGCAGCAATTGCTGACCTTCTCGCGCATTGAATCCAATACGGAGTTTATAACCAAACAGAACACGATGGTGAGTCGTGAAGTCATACATGTTATCGCCGAACTGGAACCGGAGGCGCATAAGAAGCAGATAATTATGGAGTATGTTGAGGATAATGCCGTACCGGTTATCGTTAACGGACCATTGGTTGCGATTTTGATCCGCAATATTATTGATAACGCGATCAAATATACCCCCGTCAAAGGCAATGTATTGATAACCGTGACGGGGCAAGAGAAATACCTGCAACTTTGTGTTGAAGATTCAGGGCCTGGCATACCCCCCGATCAATATGAAAAATCCCTGGAACGTTTTCATCGCTGTGTTGAAACAGCGAATACGGTAAAAGGTACCGGGCTTGGTTTTTCAATCGTACAGAGAATTGCCGGTATTCATAATGCTGACTTGATCCTGGGTGTATCTCAATTGGGTGGTTTAAAAGTGACTGTTTTATTTCCTTTGCCAATAAGACCGGTTGATAAATCGTGGCAGAAGAAATTAAGTTTTTTCAGCATCAGGAAAAATAATTGAATAACAACTTTCCGTGTCTGTAAGTCTGCTTCGGTGTTATGATCAGTTATTTATTGTTATCCTGAAATCCAGCCAAATAGCCCGTTTTAGCGGGTTTGTACAGGATAGAGTGTGAGTTTAAATTCAACAAAGCAACAAGGTCTTTGTAACGAATTGTCAGAAACCGTACATTGTTAACAATGATTACTATACGAACAGCAAAACCATCCGATATTGCACAACTTGTCAGGCTATTAAAGGAACTGTTTACTATTGAAACAGATTTTGTTTTTGATCCGGACAAACAGGCCTGTGGATTGAGTCTGCTGCTAGAAAGCGTAAAGGATTGTATCCTGGTGGCTGAATCTCTTAATGAAAACAAAGTGCTGGGCATGTGTACCGTACAAACCTTGATTTCAACAGCGGAAGGCGGTCCGGTGGGTTTACTTGAAGATCTGATTGTCACGGCTGATTTTCGTCATCAGGGTATTGGAGAAAAATTGCTTGCCGAGGCAATTTATTGGGCTGAGTGTCAGGGGCTTAAACGCTTGCAGCTATTGGCTGATAAAAATAATCTGGCCGCTTTGAATTTTTATCAGAAACTGGGCTGGCAATCGACACAGCTGGTTTGTTTGAGGAAGTGTTAAATAACTGTTCTGGCGTATTAAATGCTCTATTTTTGTTTTTTTTAGTTGATAAGAGATATGAAAATGATAACACTCCATAGAACGGTTTTGCGCCTATTCCTGTTACTCTCGGCAATGATACCCGGGTTGTTCAATAACCCTGCAATGGGAGCAGAAGTACCGGTTATTGCCGCCGCCTCGGATCTTAAATTCGCTCTTGAAGATATTGCCAGGCAGTTTACGAAGGAAAACGGGCGCACTGTCAAGCTGAGCTTTGGTTCTTCTGGCAATTTTTTCCGGCAGATAAGCCAGAATGCGCCGTTTGAACTGTTTATGTCGGCTGATGAACAGTACGTTTTTGATCTGGCTAAACAAGGCCTGACAGTTGATCAGGGAAGTTTGTATGCGATAGGCCGGGTGGTGTTATTTACGCCTAACGGCTCGCCACTAATACCCGATGCAGATTTGAAGGGATTAAGCGATATGCTGCAAAAAGGCCGGATAAAACGCTTTGCCATTGCAAACCCGGAACATGCGCCTTATGGACGCGCGGCAAAAGAGGTACTGATAGCAGCCGGGTTATGGGATGCCCTGCAGGATAAGTTGGTGTTAGGCGAAACTGTTGCACAGGCTGCCCAGTATGCCGTTTCAGGTTCCGCCCAGGGCGGCATTATCGCCTATTCACTGGCGCTCTCGCCGAAGATAAAAGCACAGGGGAACTTTGTTTTATTACCCGAAAAATTGCACAAGCCGCTACGGCAGAGAATGGTGTTGTTAAAACAGGCGGGTGAAACGGCCAATGCATTCCATGACTACCTGTTAAAACCTGAAGCACGCGCTGTTTTTGAACACTACGGCTTTGTATTGCGTCAATAAGTGACATGGATTGGGAAGCCTTATTATTGTCAATAAAACTCAGCGGCTTGACTGTGCTGTTTTTGTTACCCGTCGGTATCGTTACCGGCCGTTGGCTGGCTTACAGAAAGTTTTTCGGCAAAAGCATGGTACAGGCTTTACTGGCCGTTCCACTGGTACTGCCGCCGACGGTGTTGGGCTATTATTTATTAGTTTCACTGGGCGGTGCGTCAGCATTGGGACAACTACTGGAAAGGCTGTTCGGGCATGGTCTGGTGTTTAATTTTGAAGGGCTGGTGATTGCGTCGATAATATTTAATCTCCCTTTCGCGATACAACCCATACAGCGTGCGTTTGAGGCAATCCCCAGAGAAATAAGGGAAGCCGCGGCCTGTTGCGGGATGACGCCGGCCAGGGTTCTGTGGCGGATAGAATTACCTTTAGCCTGGACCGGCATAGTTTCGGCTATAACGATGACCTTTGCCCATACCTTGGGCGAGTTCGGTGTGGTATTAATGGTAGGCGGCAATATTCCCGGGGAAACCAAAACCATCGCCATTGCCATTTATGACCGGGTGCAGGCGTTTGATAATGATGCCGCAGCCGTGATGTCGGCTTTCCTGCTGGTCTTTTCGATGACTGCCATAGCCTTTACATATTTGATTACCGACCGCAACAAACATACGTATGGCTGATGAGGTACCAACCGCACCGGGCATACAAGTCAGCTTGATACAGACCCAGCCGATACCGCTGGCAATTGATTTATACTGCCAGCCCGGAGAAGTGCTGGCAATAGCCGGGCCTTCAGGCGGCGGTAAAACCACGGTATTGCGCGCCATTGCCGGATTGCATCACGCAGAAAACGGGTCGGTCAAGTGTCAGGGCGAAATCTGGCAGGATAGTGCCAGCGGTTTTTATCTGGCCGCACATCGACGGGCTGTGGGTCTTGTGTTTCAGACCTACGCCCTGTTTCCCCACTTTACTGCCCTGGGCAATATTATGGAGGCGCTGGCACATTTGCCCAAAACCGTCCGCAAAGAACGGGCAAGAGAACTTTTAAAGCGCGTTCATCTTGACGGATTGGAAGATCGCTACCCAAAAGCATTATCCGGGGGCCAGCAACAACGGGTGGCTGTTGCCAGAGCGTTGGCAAGAGAGCCTAAAGTATTGTTGCTGGATGAACCGTTTTCGGCTGTCGATCAGGTAACCCGGCGGCGTTTGTATCGTGAATTGAATGAACTGCGCCGTTCCTTATCGATGCCCATCCTATTGGTGACGCATGATCTGGAAGAAGCAACGATGCTGGCTGACCGGTTGTGTATTCTGCACAAGGGCGTCACTTTGCAATCCGGCCCGCCGCTTGAGGTTGCCGCCCATCCTGTCAGCGCCACGGTTGCCCGCTTGATGGATCAGCAAAACTTATTTACCGCGCAAATTATCAGTCATGATCCACTCGCTCGAAAAACCTTGCTGCGCTGGCGCGGACTTGTTCTGGAAGCGCGTTATCAGCCGGACTACGCGCCGGGTTCAAGAGTCTGCTGGATGATTCAATCCTCAAACGTTTTGCTGCACCGCCGCAACCGGGAATCCAGGGGTGATCGCGAGAATCCGTTATCGGGTACTATTATTGAATACATGATACTGGGCGATCATGTCAGTATGCGTGTAGAAGTCGACAAACAATTACAAATCGCAATTACTATAACAGTGCCGGTACATGTCGCCAGGCGTAATGAGCTGGCTTATGGCGAACAGGTTACCATTTCATTACTCGCAGAAGGCATACATTTAATGCCGTTCGTTAAATTGCGCGGCACAAAACAAGATTAATAGCCCATGTTCATCCTGCACAGTTCCAATAAAACCGAGAATCTGGTCGCTCATCTGACCGCAGTCATCGAAAACGCACCGCTTGCTTCGCCATTTGAAAAAGAAGTCTTTCTGATTCAAAGTCAGGGTATGGAACGCTGGTTATCGCAGCAGTTGGCCAGTCACTTTAAAGTCTGGGGTAACTATCAGTTTTTATTCCCCGGCAAGTTCTTCAGTTCCCTGGCGCAAAAAATAGACAGCAGGCTAAACGATGCGGCTTTTGATCGTAACCTGATGCTTTGGCGGATTGAGTCCTTATTGCGCAGGCTGGACAGTGCTGATTATTTGCCGGTAAAACAGTATTTATCCGGCGAAAATATCGCATTAAAACGCTACCAGTTAGCACAACAGTTGGCACAGATTTTTGATCAGTACCAGATGATGCGGCCCGATATGCTGGCAGGCTGGCAGAAAGGTGAAACACTTTATCACACGGCAACCGAACGCTGGCAAAAAGCGCTCTGGCAGCAGATAAGCGCACAGACCGGCAATAAGCACAGAGGCTCATTATGGCTGGATGTGATAGCCAAGTTAAATGCCGCAGAGGAGGGCGCATTTAGCCGGTCTTTGCCGGAACGCATTTCGGTTTTTGGCATTAATACGATGCCGCCGTTATTTTTGAGCTATCTGGAAGGGTTATCGAAGCATTGTCAGCTGCATCTTTTTTTGCTTAATCCGGCGCAGACGTTCTGGGCAGATCTGGCAAGCAAACGGCAGCGAGCCGATGATGAAAACCTTGCCGGCCATCCGCTGCTGTCGGTGTTGGGTCAGCAAGGGCGTGAATTTCAGGAAATGCTGCTGGAGCAGGTGCAGTTTGATTTTGAACCGGAAAGTTTTGAGTTGAGCGAGGCGCGGAATAATCTGCAATTGTTACAAAACGATATTTTAAATAACCTGCCGGATAGTTCTGCAGAAGCGCGATCAATCAAAAAAGATGAATCCATCAGCATACACGTCTGTCATTCCCGGATGCGCGAAGTGGAGGTATTAAAAAATCAGTTGTTACACACATTGGAAAATAATCCGGCGCTGGAGTTGCGCGATATTGTCGTGATGGCTCCCGATATTCAGGTCTATGAGCCGTTTATTTCTGCCGTATTTGGCGATATTCAACATGCGATTGCCGACCGCAGCTTGCGTTTGAGCAACCATGCGCTGGATGCTTTTATCCGTTTTTTGGATTTGAGTCAGAGCCGTTTTGGCTGGCAAAGCGTACTGGATTTACTGGAGCAACCAGTGGTATATCCCGGTTTTGGTTTGTCTGAAACCGATCTGGAATTGATTAAACACTGGGTGCAGGATACGCATGTACGCTGGGGCAAGTCGGCAAAACACAGAGAGGAACTTGGGTTGCCTGAATGTAATGAAAACACCTGGCAAGCGTCGCTGGATAGATTGCTGATGGGTTATGCGGTGGGCAGTGATGAGGATTTTATTGGCGATGTATTGCCTTATATCGAAATTGAAGGCTCATCTGCGCTGGCGTTGGGCGGTTTATATGATTTTATGCAGCTGTTGTTTAAAGCCGGCACGGAATTAAAGCAGCCGAAAACATTAAAAACCTGGAGTTCCCAGCTTTATTATTATGCCGATCAGTTATTGGCGAATGCGGATCCGGTTGAGCGCCAGCAGCTTAACGAACTATTGGCGGAATTATCCGCTGATCTTGCTGCCGTGCACAATGATAGCGTCGAGTTGCAAGTGATTGTTAGCTGGCTTGAAGGCATGATTGCCGAGCACAAATCAGCCAATGGTTTTTTGCGCGGGCAATTGACTTTTTGCTCGATGCTGCCGATGCGCTCGATTCCCTTCAAGGTGATTGCCTTGCTGGGCATGAATGAGGGTGAATTCCCCAAAATCGATCGCAATCCGACCTTCGACCTGCTAACTCACAACTTCCGCAAAGGCGACCGCTCACGGCGTGCCGATGACCGTTATCAATTCCTGGAAATTCTTTTGTCCGCGAGACAACAACTGATTATCACCTATATCGGGCAATCGATCAGCCACAATGAGGCTATTCCGCCTTCCGTCGTCATCAGTGAATTACTCGAGGTCTTGCAGGAAAATTACCGGCTTTCAGATCTGATTACCCGGCAACCCTTGCAGCCCTTCAGTCCGCGTTATTTTGACGGCACCCCGGATTTATTCAGTTTTTCCGAAGCCGACTGCGAAACTGCCCGAGCATTATCAGCACCCAAAGCTGCGCCTGCCCTATGGTGGCAAGGGGCAATAAACACCGAAGCCGAAGAAATTATTGATCTGAATGAACTGTTCAGCTTTTTCCGGCATCCGCAGCGCTTTTTTATGCGGCGGCAATTGGATGTCCGTTTTAACGGTATTGCGGCCGAAGCCGAAGAACGCGAACCGTTTGTCATAGATAAAATGGAGGGTTACTCAATCTGTCATGAGTGGATACAGGAGATGTTAAACGGCGCATCGGTATCGGTAAAAAAAATGCAGGCGCAGGGGCGATGGTTATCAGGCGCATTGGGAGAACTGGAATTTGACCGGCAGCAGGAAGTGATAAATGAATTTGTCGAACGCATCAAGGCAAAAAATCCGGGCAAACCTTTGGACGATTTACCCGTCGATATAAAAATCGGAAACTATCGTCTGTCAGGCAAACTGACGAACCGTTTTGAAAACGGCAGCCTGTTTTATCGCTATGCCGATCTTAAGGGCAAGGATTTTGTCTGCGCGTTGCTGCATCACGCTATTATTAATCAAGTTCAGCCACAAACGACATTTCTGCTGAGCACCGATGACGATCTGGTTTTCTTGCCGGATTATTGCCGGCCCGATCATTTGCCGATGCTGATAGACATTTACCAACGGGGTCAACGACAACCGGATGCGTTTTTTGTTGAAGCGGCTTTAGCTTATGTTAAACAGGCCCATAAATTGGAGAATGGCAACCGGGCAAGCAAATCAGCGCTGGATGCTGCAAAAGAACAGTTGGCCAGAGCTGTTGAACAACCCTACGAACCTGAACTCAGACGGCTTTATTATAATGTGGCGGACATGGGTCTGGTGCTGGGCGAAGCTTTTGAGCGGCAATGCCAAACCTTGTTGCAACCGGTTTGGGATGCTGCGCATCGATGATATTAAGCTAGGGGGCTATTGAGCATTAGATTAAGTAGGGTTGATAGCTTAATCCCATTGGCATCCATTAGGGCATAAAACCACGAAGTACACGAAGAAAAGCCAAAGTTACACTTCGTGTTCTCAGTGTTCTTCGTGGTTTTATTTGTAATAAATAAGCTTAAATTTGATCTGGTAATGTTAAAACTCGTCAGAACTGATTCTGATATCCAATTACTTCAACTGGCCAAGGCTTGTTGTCTTTAACACTATTTTTTTGCATCGGGTGGCAAAAAAATCGGCGGCGATTCGGTCTTTGGCTTCCCTTGCTGCGTCTTTATTGAGGGCGAAAGTGCGTTCGTTAATAACGTTTTGTCTAATGTTTGGTTGTTGGGAAGCCCTGGAAGCCTCGCCAATGCAAGGGTGTTATTTTGAACATTAGATACAATGATTCATTTTGTCTATTCGACACTGTAGCAACAAACAGACAACAACAGAACCTGCTAGATGAAAGTCGCCTAACCGAGGTTTTATATGCAGGACATTTGCTAATGTGTGACTTGAATTACCTTGGCACTGGTTTCCACCGCCTCTGCCTCGACCACACGATCGAGCTTCCTGAGCAAGGCTGCGTAATTCAGAAGGCTCTGTACCATAGCGGGATGGTAGGGACCGAGGGTTTTCTCCAGAATGGTCAGTGATCGCTTGTAAAGCGGCTCGGCCTTGACATATGCGCCTTGCGTGGCATACAGTAACGCGAGGTTATTGAGGCTCTGTGCTACATCGGGATGGTCAGGGCCAAGAGCCTTCTCCCGAATGGCCAGTGACCGCTTGTAAAGCGGCTCGGCCTGGGCATACGCGCCATATATTAGATACAGATCCGCAATGTTGCTAAGGCTCACTGCTACATTAGGATGGTCATGGCCGAGGGTCTTCTTCCAAATGGCCAGTGATCGCCGGAAGAACTGCTGGGCCTGAAAATACGCGCCTTGCTTCTGATACAGTAACGCGATGTTGTTGAGGCTCGTCGCTACATCGGGATGGTCAAGGCCGAGAGCCTTCTCCCGAATGGCCAGTGACCGCTTGTAAAGCGGCTCAGCCTTGGCATACGCGCCTTGCGCATAATACAGCACCGCGAGGTTGTTGAGGCTCATCGCCACGTCGGGATGGTCGTGGCCGAGAGCCTTCTCTTGAATGGCCAGTGACCGCTTGTAAAGCGGCTCGGCCCGGGCATATGCGCCTTGTGTCCGATATAGTTCTGCAAGGTTATTAAGGCTCGCTGCCACCTCGGGATGGTCAGGGCCGAGAGTCTTCTCCCGAATGGCCAGTGACCGCTTGTAAAGTTGCTCGGCTTGGGCATACGCGCCTTGTGTCTGATACAGCGCCGCGAGATCATTGAGGCTCTGTGCTACATCGGGATGGTCAGGGCCAAGAGCCTTCTCCCGAATGGCCAGTGACCGCTTGTCAAGCGGCTCGGCCTTGGCATACGCGCCTTGCGCCCGATACAGCTCCGCAAGTAAATTGAGGCTTATCGCCACGTCGGGATGGTCGTGGCCGAGAGCCTTCTCCTGAATGGCCAGTGACCGCTTGTAAAGCGGCTCGGCCTGGGCATACGTGCCTTGAGACTTATATAGCGCCGCGAGGTTATTGAGGCTCTCTGCCACAGCTGGATGGTTGGGGCCGAGGGTCTTCTCCCAAATGGCCAGTGCCCGCTTGTAAAGTGGCTCGGCCTGGGCATACGCGCCTTGCGTTTGATACAGCAACGCAAGGTTATTTAGGCTCGCTGCCACCTCGGGATGGTCAGGGCCGAGGTTCTTCTCTCGAATGGCCAGTGACCGCTTGTAAAGTGGCTCGGCCTGGGCATACGCGCCTTGTGTCTGATACAGCGCAGCGAGACCATTGAGGCTCTGTGCTACCTCGGGATGGGTGGGGCCGAGAGCCTTCTCCCGAATGGCCAGTGACCGCTTGTAAAGCGGCTCGGCCTGGGCATACGCGCCTTGTGTCTGATACAGCGCAGCGAGATCATTGAGGCTCTGTGCTACCTCGGGATGGTTGGGGCCGAAAACCTTCTCCAGAATGGCCAGTGATCGCTTGTAAAGCGGCTCGGCCTCGCTATACCGGCCTACTGTGTAGGCCATAAACCCAGCCGTGTCGAGGTAAAACGGGTTATCTGACTGCAATTCCGCCGCTTCTTTGGAATATTGGTAAGCGGTGGAATAGTCGATGCGGCCATAGGCTAATTGGGCGAGCTGATAAGCGGCTTCGGCTGAGATTTTCTTGCCTCCATATGAGCGCACCTTTTGGAAGAGCTTTTCGGCATCGCCGGACCGACCTTTCACCAAATCCTGCTGTGCTTGCTCTAGTTGGTTGAGCGGTAGTTCTTGCCTTAGAATATCCAGTGTACGGTAGGCCTGAGCAAGTATGTTCTTGGATTCCTCTAAAGCGTCTACGGGATTTTTTAACTTCGCTTGAACCTTGGTGAGTTCTTTTTTGAGCAGTGCGATTTTATTTTTGTCCGCTATCCTTTCCTGCGCGAGTTCAGCACGCGTCTCCTGTTCCTGACGCTTTAATCCGGCTTCGTATTGCTCAAGAGTAATCCCGGTTATAATGTTGACGTTATTACCCGTATTTTGAATAATATCCCTGCCTGCCAGCAAATTTTGAGCAAGGATTTCAGTATTCCCCAGTTCGTGATACTCATTAGGAGCTGGGGTTACTGTTTTGGGGAAGAGGTTCCTCCAAGCGGCGCTTCATTCGTTAGCGTAATAGAACCTTTTGCCTCGGCTTTTTCTACTTCCACGCGCTGTCCGCCTTTGTCAACGGCGTTAATATCGTCTCCGGCTTTCAAATCTTTGCCACTGACCCCTGCTGGCGAGGCATTTTCGTTTGAACCTGACATTTTTAAGTGCGCACCAAATGGAGCACTGAAATCAATCCCCACCTGGTTTCTAAAAAGAAAAAGAAAAACAATTGCAAGAGTAACCAATAAGGCCGTGATAACAATTTTTGCATTCATAGTAAGGTTTAGTGACGTGGTTGTAATTTGTTTTTATAGGAAATATGGCTACTTATTATCAGCATAAATATAGTTTCTTGCAAAAACAAAGTTAAAACTGTTCGGCGACAACTATCTTGACCGGTTGACCGATATGTAGCAAGTAGCCTGGATGGAGCTTGCGGAATCCGGGGCTTTGTGGCTCCGATCACCCGTATTCCGCTATGCTACATACGGGCTACGCGAATTTCGAACTCATTGATGGTGTGGCATGGTGTTATATCGGCGGAATCTGGTTGCTGGCGGAACGTATTTCTTTACGGTGGCTTTGCGGGATCGCTCCGCCGATGTCCTGGTGCGGCACGTCGGGCTACTGCGAGACGCATTTCGCACGGTGCGGGCGGAAAGACCTTTTACCATCGACGCCATTGTTATCCTGCCGGATCACTTGCATGCTATTTGGACTCTGCCTGACGGCGATGCCGATTATTCGGGACGCTGGCGGGCGATCAAATCCCACTTCACGCGCGAGTTGCGTACATCGGGAATGCCATTAACTCCTGACAACCGTGGCGAATATCGGCTTTGGCAACGACGATTCCTTCGACTCGCTCAGGACAGGTTTGGAGCATACGATTCGCGATGACACATGAATTAATTTCTGTTACCAATAATACTCACATTACTCCAGCAATGTTATCTTGCAAGACAAACCCACTCTTGCATCCTGTTAGGCATGAACCTCAACGAACGTGCTTGAAGAATGTGGTGTCGGAATGCGCTGACCTTCTACTTTAAGCCCTTCAATGTGAAATTCGATAGCTTCTTGAATAAGTTGCAGTGCCTCTTGTGATGACTCACCTACAGCTATGCAGCCCGGAAGGTCAGGGACATAGGCACCAAAACTTGTCGGGCCTTCTTCAATAACAACCATATAACGCATATAAACCTCTACTGCTTGAGTCCAGCTTGTTTCAAAACACTAATAAGCGTTCCAGGAGGAACGTCCACGCTGGGTTTGCCAGCAACTGTGACCGTACCGGATTTGATGGGGTGGTGGAATTGTCGATGGCTGCCTTTTTGCCGCACCTGCTGCCTGCCATCTAATTCAATCATATCGATAAGATCTTTGATTTTCATGTGTCGAGTTTAGCACAGTCCCTGCTTGACACTCAATTAGAAACAGGCCCCGTGTGTTGGATGGGCAAACGTTGCGCGTGCCCATCTATGATGCGATGTTGATTAAAAATTGAGAATATTGCTTGATGAGAAGGCTATCGCGTTGCCTAGTAACTCGCAAAATGAACCTCATTAGCAAGTAGCCTGGATGGAGCTTGCGGAATCCGGGGTTTCGTGGCTCCGATCATCCCGTATTCCGCTACGCTACATATGGGCTACGCGAATTTCGAACTTATTGATGGTGTGGTATGGTGTTATATCGGCGGAATCGGGTTGTTGGCGGAACGTATTTCTTTACGGTGGCTTTGCGGGATCGCTCCGCCGATGTCCTGGTCCGGCACGTCGGGCTACTGCGAGACGCGTTTCGCACGGTGCGGGCGGAACGGCCTTTTACCATCGACGCCATTGTTATCCTGCCGGATCACTTGCATGCTGTTTGGACTCTGCCTGACGGCGATGCCGATTATTCGGGACGCTGGCGGGCGATCAAATCCCACTTCACGCGCGAGCTGCGTACATCGGGAATGCCGTTAACTCCTGACAACCGTGGCGAATATCGGCTTTGGCAACGACGATTCCTTCGACTCGCTCAGGACAGGTTTGGGAGAATACGCTTCGCGATGACACCGATTTTCAAAGGCATGTTGATTATATTCACTGGAATCCGGTAAAACATGGGTTGACGAAATGCGTTGCCGACTGGCCGTATTCTTCGTTCCACAAATACGTCAGCCTCGGCTTGCTGTCGCGTGAATGGGTTACCGCTATTAACGAAGATCAAAGCGCGTAGGCTGAAGCGCTAGCGAAAACCCAGCTAACCCATGCCAAAGCCAACCGTTTGCCCTGACAATCTTCATGGCTTTTTCCAATTCAAACATCTCGCCATCTGGACGAATGCCGGGTTTCTGCTAGCGCTGCAACCCGGTCCACAAAATATTCCCATTAACATTCAATCGCGAAATCCGCCTTTCCTATAGTGGTAAAGGACATCATCACATACAGGAAAGGCAGGGAAAGAGGGTGGATAATACACCATTGACTGTGTTGCAACATTCTATACAATAATGTATGCTTGAAGCGTATACAAAGGAGTATAGCCATGCTACGTGCACAAACCAGAGAAGCGGTTTCCGTTTCCATCAACATCCGCGCCAAAGCCAGACAGCGCGATCTAATCGACCAGGCCGCAGATCGTCTAGGCCGCAGCCGGTCTGATTTCATGCTTGAAGCCGCCTGTCGCGAGGCGGAAAACGTGCTGCTCGACCAAGCATTCTTCACGGTCGATGAAGGCACCTTTGCTAAATTTCAGGCGCTGCTCGATCACCCATTGCCACCGACTGGCAAGCTACGCCGGTTGCTCAAGACGAAAGCGCCCTGGGAGAAATGACAGGGCTTGATTTCACACCACCCGCGCCGATTACTGCTGATCAAGAGCTGGCGAATTTTGACAGTGGCGAGTCATCCCTGAACGAATGGCTCAAAAAGCGCGCGCTCAAGAACCATGCGGCTGGCGCTTCGCGCTGCTTCGTGGTGTGTGCAGGCGCGGCCGTCATTGGTTACTACAGCCTGTCGGCTGGTGCTATCAGCCATGAGGCGGCGCCCAAGGCGATGCGGCGCAACATGCCAAACCCGTTGCCAGTCCTGCTGCTCGGTCGGCTCGCCGTCGATAAGCGCTACCATAATCAGGGAATCGGGCAGGCACTGCTGCGCGATGCGCTGATGCGGGCAGTCAACGTCGCCGGTGATGCCGGCGTATTCGCCATATTGGTTCATGCTCTTTCTGACCAGGCCAAGCAGTTCTACCTTTCACGCGGCTTCGTGGAATCGCCTTTGCAGCCGATGACTCTGCTCATGACGATAGAAACAGTTCGATCAATTTTGGCTGAACCTGATTGACAGCAAAGCATTCACAGCCTCCAACACCTGGGTCTAACATTGTATTAAGCGCTAAGCAGGATCTGTATAGTGCTGTTGAATATCTTGAAAACGGTTATTTTTGGGATGTTTAGCCTTTGAACGTAAGGTTCGCAAGCGGGAGAATGAGTTGGCAAGGGATAGAACTGAAGGATGTAAAACCGTAATGCCGATAGAAAGCTTCCGCAAGATCGTCCTTGGCATCAACGACAAGTGCGAAAACAGCTACCTCGGAATGCGAGGCTCGCATAATGGCATCCCAGAGAAGCGCTCCACCCAACCGCCGCCCCTGAAAGTCAACGTCAATGGCAAGTCTTCCCGGTTTGGCAACGGGAGTCCAGCGACCACTTATATGCTAGCGATTCGGTCAGTCGGATTTTGGTGTTGCAATTAATACAGGTGATGGTGGCTTCAGTTATAGCGGACGCTTTCTCCTTGCTCACGGATTTTTAGGGCGATTAGAGCGCGGGCGTCTCTCTCCCGCGTTCTACAGAAGCAGCTGTTCTGCTACCGGTAGATGATAAGTTTAGAACAATCTGAATTTATTGGCATGCGGCACATACTGCCGAGAGGGAATCTTATCGGAACTTTCCCCTTGCAATACCGCAATAATATCTTTGGCAACTTTATCTTCTTCTACATGGTAGGAATGTTCTCTAATCCCCTTAACCACATCGCTTGCATCGACGATAACCACTTTAGCGGGTATTTGATGCGGCTTACTTGGGCCGTCATGTCCTAAACGATCAGGGTTGCCCTTGGTTAAATCGCTGGTTGCTAGCGCTAAATCACCATTGTTGAAGTAAACCGTAATCCGCTGCGCAAGCTCGGGTAATTTTGCCAGTTTATGATCGAACTCAAAAGCGTCATTGTCTTCATCGGCAGCAGTCAAGACGATGTTATCGAAAATGCGTGTTAACGAGGCGCCGTTGGTAATTTTTTGGGCCTGCTGCAAGGCATGCCTCAGCACGTAGTTGCCCATACTGTGAGCAATAAGATTAATTTTTTGTTGACAAGCTTCTTCGCTATTTGAAGATTTCAAGAAAGTAGCAAGCTTCATCAAGCCGCGAGCGAAAGCATAGCCGGAGGCTTCGGCATCATGGCGATCGTTAACATAACTGGTCACTTCACCATCCGATGGCCAGGAAAATACAAAAATGTTCGGTTGGTAGGTTTTATTAGAGATTTTTGAGTATCGCTCACCGATTTTTGCAGCCGATTCGACAGCAGCTTTAAAAGAGACATTAAAACCATGGATAAACAGTAGGGAATCTAGCGACTGAGCCTTCATCGATTCACGTAATTGCTGGAATAGGATCTTCGATCCTTGTGCGGAATTATCCGGCAATATCTGAATAGAGCTGGGGTCTAACGCCCCTCTTTTGACTTTCGCCTGGCCAAAACGAAGATCGCCCAAACCGGTATCTGAAAAACCCTTGCCGAAATCGGTCGGCGGCTGGGCATTGTTGGGGTTACGGTTGGTCGCAAAGTAAATGGTTTCCATAAAAATCTCCTTAAAAGTAAAAAAATCAGTAACTTTGAACTATTATCTAGCAGGGATAATGGGGTCTCACCGCCTCGTGGCCGAAATGCCAGATGGATAAAAATTTTTGCTGCCCAGACAAACGGCTGATGAGTGGGAGACGAATATTAAGCGTTTGCCATTGATTTAGCAAAACTGGTGTTCAATTGCACGATTTAAATGGACACGAACAATGGGGATTGCGCAAAAAGCCTGCATTAAGCTTAATATCCTCCAACAATAACAACCGAACTCTGTCCCCTATCCCTGTTTCTCAACCACGAACTTGGCACCAATTCGCTCAACCAAAATAGGCACATGCGAGATAATGCTTGCAATACAGAACCTGTTTTTTTTGACGAAACGCCATAACCGTTCGATCAAATTCAGGTTGGGTGAATAGGGTGGCAAATAAAGCAACTCAATAAAGTTGTTTTCTCTTGTTTTAACTGTTCAGTTTTTCTTTTAGAAAATCAATAATATCTGCAAACGGGATTTCCTCGTTTTCCTGCGCGGTTCTGGCCTTGTATTCGACGGTGCCGGAATCCAGGCCACGATCACCCAAAACGATGCAATGCGGAATACCGATCAGCTCCATATCGGAAAACATAAAGCCGGCACGGACCTTTCTGTCATCGTATAACACCTCAATGCCCGCAGCCAACAAGTCCTGATATAACTTTTCCGACGCCTGTTTCAGGCGTTCGGATTTGTGCATATTCATCGGACACAGTGCGACTTGAAACGGGGCAAGATTAACTGGCCAGATAATGCCTTTGCTATCATGGTTTTGTTCAATGGCAGCAGCAACGACGCGGGAAATACCGATGCCGTAACAGCCCATCAGCATGATTTGATTTTTCCCGCCTTCATTAACAACACCGGCTTTCATTGCTGCACTGTATTTTGTCCCCAGTTGGAAAATATGGCCGACTTCGATGCCGCGCGCCAGTGTGAGCTTGCCTGTACCGTCAGGACTGGCATCACCTTCAACTACGGTGCGGATGTCTTCTATTTGTACCGGAACAGGTAAATCACGTTCCCAATTGACGCCCTGGTAATGTTTGCCATCCTGATTAGCGCCACAGACAAAATCTGACATCAGCGCCACGCTGCGGTCTGCAATGATTTTAATAATCAGGCCTATCGGGCCTATTGAACCGGATTTACAGTTGCAAGCGCGGATTACATCTTCTTCGCCGGCAAATTCCAGTGGGGAGGCAAGGCCATCAATTTTTTCCGCTTTAATTTTATTCAGTTCATGATCGCCTCTTAATAGTAAAGCTACCAGGCTGTCTTCCTCACCTTTAACAATCAGGGTCTTGAGGCATTGACTTGCCTGGATATTGAAAAATTTGCTGATGTCTTCGATGCTGTGCTGATCAGGTGTATCAATCAATGTCAATTCAGCCGTTGCCGGACCGCGACCGCCTTCGGGCATAACAGCTTCAGCTTTTTCAACATTGGCCGCGTAATCGCTGCCCGTCGAGAATGCGATCGCATCTTCACCCGACTCCGCCAGTACATGAAATTCATGGGATACGGCGCCGCCAATTGAACCGGAGTCAGCGATAACGGCTCGGAACTTTAGCCCCAAGTGATTGAAAATGTTGCTGTAAGCCTGATACATGACATCGTAGGTTCCCTGTAACGAGTCTTGATCCAGGTGAAAGGAATAGGCATCCTTCATGATGAATTCGCGCGAACGCATGACACCGAAGCGGGGACGGATTTCATCGCGGAATTTTGTTTGCACTTGATAATAGGTAATAGGTAATTGTTTATAGCTTTTGATTTCATTACGCGCCAGATCAGTAATGATTTCTTCATGGGTAGGACCCAGGCAGAAATCACGGTCATGGCGATCTTTTAAACGCGCCAGTTCGGGGCCGTATTGCTCCCAGCGTCCTGTTTCCTGCCAGAGTTCGGCGGGTTGCAGGGCAGGCATTAATACTTCCAGCGCACCGGCTTTTTCCATTTCCTCCCGCGTGATTTTTTCTACTTTGCGTAAGACCCGAAGGCCTAATGGCAGCCAGCTATAAAGACCGGCGGCGAGTTTACGGATGAGCCCGGCGCGTATCATCAGTTGATGGCTGGCGATTTCAGCGTCAGCAGGCGTTTCTTTAACGGTATTAAGAGGGAATTGAGTGGTACGCATGATGAATTCAAAAGTGAAAAATAAAACGGCTATTTTACAGATTTTTGGTGACTTCCCAAGTTCCTGCTTGGGAATGCTGTGTAGAAAGCTGGAACTTCAAAAAAGTTTGGAGATTGGCAAGCGGTTTGTGCTACGCTCCCGTTACACAATTCGTTGTCTGTATCATGCTTGGCATCTTGGCATTGATCAGGATATTGTTCGAAAAGAAGCAGGTGTTTGATTATGAAATGCCGACAAGCCATTATCTTGCGGGCGGGCATTGCCTTATTCATACTGACATTGATTAAAGTACACGAGAAGAAGATTTATGAGCTTAGCTATTAAAGACAGTCAATATCATTGTTACGGTGATTATTTAACCTGGCCGGATGAAGCGCGTTATGAGCTGATCGATGGTGATGCGTATTTGATGGCTCCTGCGCCGGATTTGGCACATCAGGATGTTGCAGGTGAAATTTATGTTCAAGCCAGATTGGCGTTAAAGGGCAAGCTTTGCCGGGCCTTCATTGCTCCGGTAGATGTGCGCTTGCCGAAACAGGATGAAGCGGATGAACATATTGATACTGTTGTACAACCGGATGTTTTAGTGGTTTGCGATCCGAATAAACTGGATCGCCGCGGTGTCCGTGGCGCGCCCGATTGGGTGGTGGAAGTGCTGTCGCCGTCAACGGCCGGTCACGACCAAATCAGGAAACGTCAGCTTTATGAACGTCACGGAGTACGTGAGTATTGGTTGATTCATCCTATTGATCGCGTGTTGACCGTCTATCGTTTGATTGATGGCGAATACGGCAAGCCCGAACTCTACGAATTGCAAGGTGGAACCGCCGTCAGTGTGTTGCCGGAGATTGTCATTCAATGGGATGATTTGGCGGCGCGTTTGCCTAAGGATTATTAATCGGGAAATGCAAGGTATTGGAGATACTTGTTTGCTGCGTTTTGGCTAGCACCCTGAAACTTTGTTAATTGACCTATTTGGCTGGATTGAATGTGCTAATTCAGGCGCAAGGAGAAATCTAGCCGCAAAATTGTCGTAAATAATATATTGTAATCATTTTATTATTCGAAGGTTTTCTTTATCTAATCACACTGAGGCAAATCATGACTGAAAAATATATCTATTCATTCCAAAAAGGCGATGGAAAAAATAAAGTTTTACTGGGGGGCAAAGGTGCCAATCTGTGCGAAATGACGCAGATCGGTCTCAATGTGCCGCCCGGCTTCGTCATTACTACGAAAGCTTGTCTCGATTACCTTGACAACCATCTGTTACCCAAAGGGTTAATGGAAGACGTTAAAGTGCATATCGCCGAGGTTGAAACACTGACAGGTAAAAAGTTTGGCGATAGCTATAATCCGTTGCTCGTTTCGGTACGCTCCGGTTCTGCTATCTCAATGCCCGGTATGATGGATACCATTCTGAATTTAGGGTTAAATGCCCAAACCCTGACGGGGCTTATTGAACAGACCGGCGACGCTCGCTTTGCCTATGATGCCTACCGCCGCTTTATTCAGTTATTCGGTAAGGTAGCACTGGGTATCGACGATGAAAAATTCGACCTGCATTTCGCCGCGATCAAGAAGAAAGCCGGGATTAAAGTTGATGTGGGTCTGGATGCCGGACATTTACGCCAAATCAGTGAGCTGTTTCTTCAGGTTGTTCTGGAAGAAACCGGCAAACCTTTCCCTGAAAATGTCTATGAGCAGCTGGAAATCTCCATCAAAGCCGTATTTAATTCATGGATGGGCAAACGTGCAGTCGATTACCGGCGCGAATTCCATATCAGGCCGAAAATGGCCAACGGAACCGCCGTTAATGTCGTAGCCATGGTGTTTGGCAATATGGGCAACGACTGTGCAACCGGTGTCGGCTTTACCCGTAATCCGGGCACCGGCGTCAATGAAATGTATGGCGAATATCTTGTTAATGCCCAGGGTGAAGATGTTGTAGCCGGTATTCGTACGCCAAAGCCGGTGCAAGAACTGGCACATGAAATGCCTGATCTCTATGAGCAGCTGGTCGAATTGCGTAACAAACTCGAAGCGCATTACAAGGAAGTTCAGGATTTCGAATACACGATCGAACGGGGCGTATTGTACTGTCTGCAAACCCGTAACGGAAAAATGAATGCAACGGCAATGGTACGGACTTCAGTAGAGATGGTGGACGAAGGTCTGATTAGCAAGGAGCAGGCTTTGTTACGTATTAACCCCGAATTGCTGGAACAACTGCTGCATCCTCAACTTGATCCTGAAAATAAAAGCCCGCCCGTAGCGCAAGGTTTGCCAGCTTCGCCGGGTGCCGCTTTCGGTAAATGCGTTTTTGATGCCGATACGGCTGAATTAATGGGTCGCGCCGGAGAGCTGGTTATTTTACTGAGAGAAGAAACCAAACCTGAAGATATTCATGGTTTCTTTGCCGCCCAGGGTATTTTGACCAGTCGCGGCGGCAAAACCTCTCATGCCGCGGTGGTAGCCAGAGGCATGGGCAAAGCCTGCATTGCCGGCGCTGAAGATATAAAAATAGATGTGCGTTCCCGCCAGGCTATTATCGGCGATCTGCAAATACGCGAAGGCGATATTATTACCATCGATGGCAGCACCGGCCTTATTTATTTAGGCAAAATCCCAACGATCGAACCTTTATTTTCCGACGAATTAAAAACCTTATTAGCATGGGCCGATGAGTTTGCCGAATTGGAGGTTCATGCCAATGTCGACACGCCGGAACGGGCGCGCATGGCCGTCAATTATGGTGCAACGGGTATCGGTTTATGCCGTACCGAACGCATGTTTAATGCGTCGGATCGTCTGCCTCTAGTTATTGATATGATTCTGGCCGGCAGTACAGAAGAGCGTCAGCAAGCGCTGGAGAAATTATTTCCGATCCAGCGGGATGATTTTAAACAACTCTTTGAAGCCATGTCGCCTTATCCTGTCACTGTCCGGCTACTGGATCCCCCGATGCATGAATTCTTGCCCGGCGAGCATCAACTGGAAGATGAAATCAAATCCCTGAATCTATATAAAGTCATGATTCAGGGACAGCAGGTCACACTGGACACGCTGGGTTTGCAGGCATCATTACCGGCACCTTTTACTCAATTGAATGAGGAAGTCATCAATAAAGCGATTGCCAAAAAGGAATTGATGCTGAAAAAAGTCAAGGAATTGTACGAAGTCAATCCGATGCTCGGTCACCGGGGTGTGCGCCTTGGCATGTCGTATCCTGAAATTTACCAGATGCAAATCCGATCCATTCTTGAAGCCGCTGCGCTATGCGCCAAACAAGGCACTCCGATTTTGCCTGAAATCATGGTACCCCAGGTTATTACCTTACAGGAATTGATAAAAGTAAAAACCTTCGTTGATCAAATTCAAAAGGAAGTCGAAAGTCTGTACGGTATTGCCCTGGAATTTAAGTTCGGAACCATGATAGAAACCGTCAGAGCCTGTACCCGTGCCGGAGAATTAGCTCAAGTGGCCGAATTTTTCTCGTTTGGTACCAATGACTTAACCCAGGCGACCTTCTCATTTTCCCGTGAAGATGCGGAAAACAAATTCCTTCCCCTTTACAATGAAATCGGATTACTCGAAGACAACCCGTTTGAAGTGCTTGATGCCAAAGGTGTCGGGCAGTTAATGAAAATGACCGCTGATTCAGGACGTAAAACACGACCCGATATTAAAATAGGCATTTGCGGCGAACAAGGCGGACATCCGGAATCCATTCGCTTCTGTCATCATATCAAACTGGATTATGTCTCCTGTTCGGCGCCAAGAATACCCGTCGCCAGGCTGGCTGTAGCCCATGCGAAATTGCTGGAAGATCAATACTGAATTATTTAGCACGGAATCAATGTTATTCAGCGTCTCTATTTATCAACAGCGTCAAACGCTATCACTATTGCGGACCTTTTATTAAATCTTAAATCGTCATTTAGTTTGGGTCAGCAATAGTGCAACCCGTCACCTTCAGATTGGGTCAGAGGGGGCCGCGGCCCATACGCATCAAGCCAAACCATCTTCTCCAATCTGGTAAATATTCGGCGTAAATATTCGGTTAACCCGTCTGTGAAAATTACCGAACCAGCCGGTATTTGAAGGCTTTCCTCAAAGGATACCATACGTCCTTGATAGGGTCACTCTGCTTGCCGGAGGGGCCAAGCTTACCCCTGCCTTGGGTTTGACCGGCATGAAGCCGGTTAGCCGCTCGATAACACGTGTCATGACGCATTTTTCGCCGACCGGAATCCGAAGATCGTTTTGCCGAGTGGTTTATGCCAGGAAATTGCACATATGGCGTTGCAGAGGGCGCGCTGGCCAAGCCCACCTGCGTCGCCATCCCCCCGCCGAAAACGCCCCAGGCGGCCACTCTGGGCCAAAGAGGGAGCCCTCCATATCCAGCCCTCCGGGGCAGAATCACCCCAGAGACGACCTAGATGGCTCGCCCCGGCCGGCAGATGGGGGAACCTACCGTGCCAAATTTCGAATGACTGTGTGGCCAAAACCGGACGCTGAATTGGTTTTTTCATTTTAACATCAAATAACCCGCTTATATTATGTAAAAAAGCAATTTGTGTGCCAGTGCTGGTGGTCCTATGTACTACACTGGCCGAAATATGAAAACAACACATAAGGGCATGAAAATCAATGAAAGTGATTGGTCCATATTCCTTGATATTCCTTGAACATGCGGGTGCCACTATGAAAGCCTTGCAGATCCCCCAGCAAGAATGTGACGATGTTGTTGCGTTCGTCCTGAGCTTGAAAGAAGATTTCGTCGAAGCTTAGAGACCCTCTTCCACCAATACGGCCAGCAGAAATGCCGGTGTGTTTACGGATTTGCCGCAAAGCAAAGGTTGGAGGTTGAATGAGGTGAAGGACTGGCCGCCTATGGGCAACAACGACAGAATGGTATTGAGGAAAAACCATTCCTTGCTGAAGTAGCCCGCGCCGGTATTATTGTAGACACGGAACTGGATATCGGATTCGGCCGCGCAACCGATGCGATAGGTCAGCGTCGATTTTTCATGACGCGGAAGCACATGATCCTACTTTCAAGATACGAATTTCGGATCGGGATTAACGGTTTTTCATGAGTTGACTCCTGTGTGTTGAGGTTTATTCGTATAAGATGGTCAAAGAGGCCCAAGTTTGAAAGGAATGGACTGGGTGTTGTAAGGTTATTTTTACACTGTGTTTATGAATGCTTGGGTATTCTCCTTTCATGAAGGAGATTAAAGGGGCTCAAACTTGATAATGTTGGGTGATCGTCTATTCTTGATATATGAACAACTATCAGAGAGGATTTAGTCATGATTTGCCCACATTGCAGACAAATTAACCCATACGACATTCCTTATTGTGTGCGGTGTAAGCATAGTATAAAAAACTCGCATGTATTGGCTGGCAAAGACTATACAGAAAATTCAGCGCAAAGCTCCGGAATTCTGCCGTCAATACCCGCCTCTTTGGGCACAATCATCACCACGGCAAAACCACTATCGGTGAAGACGTATACCGCTTCACAAAAGCTGCCATGATCTTCCAGATATTCAAAGTCCGGTGAAAAATCAGGATCACCGTAGACGGCACCATTGAACAGACTTTTTAACAGGTAATAGCCCGTGTCTAATTCAATCTGCTCTGAGGTGTCACCGGGTTCAACCAGTATGAAAAAGCCATGCTCATCAGGGCCATACGGCTCGGGACCCCAGATGTCATGAAAGCGTTGCTGCAAAAAGGCTTTAATTTCCGGCTGGACAACCTGGGTGAGTTGTTGAGGATCACAAAGTACAATCATGGTTGGTCTCTCTGGGTGGTTTTGTTGTCATTAGTATTTTTCCTTTTGAAGTGCAAAAAAAAAGCCCGGAAGTAGAATTACCTCCAGGCACTATGTGGTGCGGCGTTTTTCGTGATTTATTGAGCTCCTGAATGCCGCCAAAGTCTCTTGTTGTAATTCGAAGTTTATAAAAAAAACCAAGTAACAAGAAAGCTGCTTGGGTTATGGGTTCAGGTGATCAAGCTGAGGTTTGGACTCTATGGCGATTGCGGCCAATATCAAAAATGGTCAGGACATATTGACTCCATATCAGGGGCTAGAAAAAAGAAAGCCCCGAGGACCAGGGTGGCCAACGAGGCTTTCAGGGAGGAAAAATATTTGAGTTATGGGAAGCGGTTACTTAGTTTCAAACTGAGGTTTGTTTTCCCTCTTTTTAGAAATTGTTTTGAAAAATGGGGAGAAACAGGAAACCACATAATTCTGGAGTCCTAATATCGAAGAACTGAGTCGTATTGGCTAGCATATCCATAAAACAACTGCTGTTTAAATATCTTGAGCAGTCAGCCATTGCCATAATATGAAGCTTTCATGCTCTAAATTGTCCCTGCCTACATTATTATTTATACCGCCTGAAACAGCCATCCCTGTAATTGGAATCTGGAACTATGCAGCAATTTGCTGATACAAATGTTTCTGAAATTCTATAAACAACGAACTGATATTAGCAACATTACCCAAAACGTCCTTGGCATCTTCTAACGAATAATATTTATTGGTCAGCAGAATAGGCAATTTTTCCTGATCCAGTTCTTCTACGCCTGTTTCTATGTATTTGCTCAACACAAAATCAATAAATTCTTTTTGTTGGGCATTAAGAAATGCAAAAATATTCGCTTGGGCTGCTGCTACTCTTGCTTCTCTTGTCATGGGTTTAACATCACTGTTAAAGACATATTCCAACACATCAAATAAGTCGCTTTTTTCTGCATCAATTAATTTTTGCAGGGTAGATAATTCTTCTTTTCCGTAACCTGCTTCGTCTAATTTCTCTAACAAAAATCGTCTGGTCATTGGATTGCTCCAAAGCGTTCTTAATTCTGCTTCACTTTTGAAAAGGTTAGGCAATTCGCCAAACAGATTATTTAAAAATTCTTCTGCCGAAATGGGTCTGCCGTCAGCACTCCAGAACGAGGTTGAAATCATGTGTTGAATTTCTCGTTCTTTACCGTCTTTCAATTTAATTTTTATGCGTTTTCTTTTGTCGTCACCGTCATCATTATCGTCTTTTGGCTCTTCAGGTTCCTTTGGCAGGTAAGTTTTTTTGGTTCAGTGACCTCATCAGACTCAGGCTCTAAAGGTTCACCATCCCATTCAGGATCAGCAAAGTGATAATAAGCATCGACAAAATCGTAAATGGTAAAATATTCTTTGCCATCAAATAAACGGGTGCCTCTTCCTACAATCTGTTTAAACTCGATCATAGAATTTACGGATCGCAACAAAACAATGTTGCGGATATTAAGCGCATCGACACCCGTGGATAATTTCTGTGAGGTGGTAAGAATAGTGGGAACACTATTTTCGTTGTCTTGAAATTCCCTTAAAAACTGCTCGCCTATTTCTCCGTCATTGGCAGTAACGCGAACACAATAATTCGGGTCTTTTGACTTTTTGTATTGATTAACCAGATCACGAATTGCGGCGGCATGGTCTTGCGTGGCACAGAAAATAATGGCCTTCTCATTTTGATTGGCTTCGTCCATAAATATCTGAACACGTTTTGCCTCTCTTGCTTTTATTTCAATGATTTTATTGAAGTCGGTTTCGGTATAAAGTTTTCCTTCTTCAATTTCGCCTTCAATAATCTGGTCATCACTGGTATAGATATAATCGTCCAGCGTGGTCTTAATGCGCTTTACTTTGAAGGGCGTAAGGAAGCCATCGTTGATACCCTCCTTAAGTGAATAGATATAAACGGGTTCGCCAAAGTATTTGTAAGTATCAACATTGTCTTTGCGTTTGGGTGTCGCCGTTAAACCCAACTGAACAGCAGGAGAAAAATAGTCTAAAATCCCTCTCCAGTTTCCTTCATCATTAGCACCACCTCTGTGACACTCGTCTATGATGATGAAATCAAAATAGTCTGGCGGATATGCGCCAAAGTAAGGAGCAGGCTTACCTTCCTTATCAGTACCACTCATAAAAGTTTGAAAGACGGTAAAGAAGATACTGCCATTGGTAGGCACGCTTCCCTTTTTACTGATTTCTTTCGGACTAACCCGCACCAAAGCATCTTCAGCAAATGCAGAAAAAGAATTAAATGCCTGGTTAGCTAAAATGTTTCTATCGGCTAAAAATAATATACGTGGTCTTCGGCTTCCATCCCGTTTTAAATTCCATCGAGTCTGGAATAATTTCCACGCTATTTGAAACGCAATTGCCGTTTTTCCTGTGCCTGTGGCAAGGGTTAACAAAATGCGGTCTTTGTTGTTGGCAAGGGCTTCCAGGGTGTTTTTTACTGCTATTTCCTGATAATAGCGTAACTGCCAGGTACCGCCTTTATCTTCAAACGGAATAGCAGAAAATTTTTCTCTCCAGGCTTCGGCAAGCTCAGCCACCGGAGTTGCTGCTTTCGGATAGGTTTTGTTCCACAATTCATCGGGTGTAAGGTAATCGGCGACCAATCCTTCTGCACCCGTAAGCATACAGATGCTGTATATCTCTTTTCCGTTGCTGGAATAAGTGGTTTCCAGTTTTAATTTTTCGGCATACTGTTTTGCCTGCGCTACGCCTTCGCCTACTCCAAGCTCATCGCTTTTGGCTTCTATAACGGCCAGCTTTATTCCCTTGTAAACCAATACATAATCGGCAGTCAGTTTTTGGGCTCTAACGCCGCCCGTTTTTATTTTGCCTGCGGTAATGTTGTATTCGCGAAGAATTTTAGAGCCTTCTATAACGCCCCACCCGCAAGCTTTTAACTGGGGGTCGATGAGTTGTGCTCTTGTGTCTGCTTCGTTCATGCGGCAAGTGATTTTATTGTTTTCAATTCGCCATTAAATGCTTTTTGTAGAACTGATTTTTTTAATTCTTCCAAATCATTTATGTGTTGTTGGTAGATGGCTTCTAATTTTTTGGTTTTGGCTGAAAGGGCATCCAGTTTTTGGACTATGGTCTGTTGTTCGGCTTTCGATTTTGGAAAAGAGATTTTATATTTATTTAACTTTTCGATTGTCAATGCACTGTATGCTGCACCTATCGCAAGACTTTTGATTTTCTCAACAAATGCAGTCAAAGCAAACCTCAAATAATTTGTATCCAAACTTTTAAATTCTTTGAACCAAACAATATTTCCATCTTTAAAATAAAACTCATCATCATTTTCGATAACCATTATTTCGCCAATAGTTCCAACTGCTGACATTAGCAAATCGCCTATTTGTGGAATACCAAACGATTTTTTTATTTCATTAAATCTTTACCTGGAAATGAATAATTCCAAAGTAATTTCTTTTCCATTTGATAATTCCTTAATCTCTTTTGTTCTGTAAAAAGGAACACCTTCTTTTACATATTCTCTTTGATAAATTCTCTTACTTGAAGTGATTACACCCAATTCATCTAAACATTTTTCTTCCCACCCCTTATCTTTATATTTAAACACACTTTGCAAATAACTCTCAAAAAGTTCTTTGGCGTTTTTGAGGTTTTGTTCGGCATTGGCTTTTGCCTTGGCTATGGCGGCAAAGACTTCATCTAAAATGGCTACTGTGCGTTGTTGCTCTGGGAGTGGGGGAACGGTATATGTCAATGATTTTGAGACACCCGTTATAAGAATATTAGTGTAGATCGAGTGTACCGTTTTCCTGGTCGTGAGCCTCCTTTACCGTCCGTGGAAGGGGCGGGTTAATCCAAGCGGCTT
>JAQTMV010000011.1 GCA_028714175.1 Methylococcales bacterium | reverse complement strand
ATAACGGCATCGAAATCGGCCTCCCGGAGCAGGCCGCTGCTGCCGGCAACCAGGCCGGAGTTGATGATGCGATAAACGCCGTTGGTCAGCCAAAGCGGGTTGAGGATTTGGGTGTCGAAGTACTGGAGGTTCCGGAAATTGATAACCACACCGAGGTCGTGCAGAAATTGCAGCAAGACATCTTGACTGAGCGGGCGCGTCACTCCGAGTTCTGTACAAACCCGACGATATTCCGCTGATTCAATATAGTCCGCCTGCATAGTGGAAAAATGTTCCTTCACTTCCAGCCAATGCGCGGGGAAGGGAGTGCGCCGGGTATCCGAGCGGTCGATTTCCCGGCGCAGGGCTTCCCGGAATTCGGCGAGACCCTTGTTATTTTCTTCTGCGCAGGACAGCCGGAAAAAATCACGGATTTGCGGGTATTTCTCATGCAGGCTTTTGCGCTCTACTTCGAAGGAGGGATTTTCGTCGATCTTGTTCAACACGACCAACACAGGCGAGCGTCCGCCGAAGCTTTCGGCATGTTTGAGCCATTTTTCGGCCTGGTCGTCGTTGCGGCTATTGAGCAGCAGGACGTAGACGCTGCGCTGAGAAAGGAAAAACTGATGGGTGGCGTGCATCACCTCCTGACCGCCGAAGTCCCAAAGGTGCGCCGTGACCACCTCGCCGTCGTCCATCGTAAACGGCGCCTTCCGGATGCGGATTCCGTGCGTCTGGCTTTCCTTTTTGTCAAACCGCTCCCCCATCAGCCGTTTTACGAGCGAGGTCTTGCCTGCCGAGGCTTCACCGAGAAAAATGACTTTTACTTCGTTGAGGCGGTGCCCGCCTTCGCCGAGCTCTTCGAAGTAATCGCGCACGGCCTGCGGGGAATCGCGGGCGATTTCGACGGGCGGGCAGATGAGGGGGCAATCATGGACGTGAATATGTTTACCGTCGGGATGATAGTATTCTTCCCAAATTACGGGGATCTCTTGCTGAATCAAAGGGACAATTGGTGACAAATCGACGATCGACGTTTCAGAGCAGTCAAGTTGTTGCAAGTTGGCCAAGGCAGCCAAGGGTGACAAATCGACGACCTGCGTGCCGTAGCAGTTGAGTTGCTGCAAGTTGACCAGGGCAGCCAGCGGGGCCAAATCGACGACCTGCGTGTAGGAGCAGTCAAGTTGTCGCAAGTTGACCAGGGCAGCCAAGGGGAATAAATCGGCGACCTGCGTGCCGTAGCAGATGAGTTGCTGCAGGTTGACCAAGGCCGCCAGCGGGGCCAAATCATCCAATTCTATATTCAAGCTCAAGTCCAACTTTGTCAACCACACACATTCCGACAGCTCGGGGTGTAAGGTAGTCAGTCTACATCCAGCCAGCTCCAGTTTTTTCGTTACTTTATTTAGGGCAATAAGTTGCAGGGTTTCTTCAGACATGGCTATGGGTAATGGATATAAATAGGATAAAGCGGCTAAAGTAACTTTTAGCGCTACGGGTTTAGCCCAACAATAGGAAATCCAGCTCTATAAGTCAAATTTATTGATCTAAGCGAGATACAAGCTCATATATGCGCGATCAGATTGAACTTTCGGCTCGGAATTTCACATTTACGGCGACATAGACCAATTTTTAATTAATTGTGATCGAACTAAAGACAGGGGGTGGCCGGTCATTTAAAATAAACGGCGGCTTGAAACGTATCGCCGACAAACTGCCCTCGTTTAGGACAGCCGCTTACTATTCCTTGAGGTGCTTCTCCGGGATGGGAGGGGGGATTTCAGTCTTCCTCCTCTTTAAGTTCGGCTTTCCAAAAGGGTGACCCCTCAATTGGTTTAAAGGAAAAAGCAATGAAATCCGATATTGGAATATGGGCCGTGGTTGTATTGATGAGCTTTCTTATGTTTGGCTGCTCGAGCATACGCGCGAGGACTGAAACCCCTGATAAAAAATGGACAGTCTATCCCGGCATTCAGCTGGACGTAAAAGAGACGGGAAAGCTATTCAGCGGTAAAAGTCCGGATCCGGGTTGGATCGATGGAGTAGTAGCCGCCATCCTTATTGCCGACCTGCCTTTCTCGGCCGTCTTCGATACTGTTGTGGCACCCTATGATCTTTATCGGATTTACACCCCGAAAAACTCCGGAGAAGACAGCGAATCATTGAGATAGCCCTCAACGCGATAAGATGCGCCAATCCATATGATGCTGCCGGCCTAAGGAGGCGCATCGTTCGCGAGATATACTCGAACGATGCCTCACGCGGAATGGGGTTTATAACCCCGTCCCGAACATTTTGACGCTGCCGCTATCTTTAAATACTATGCGAGAAATACTATGCGAGTAACTCTGCGGACCGGGTTTGTTTGCAAGACTGACTGTGAAAGTATTATTTCACCACCTGCGCGATATAATGTTTTCCATCGATAACTATAATGAAATGCATACATACATGACATCAAGCCGTTAACAATCCATTTCGAGCAGGCAGCAAATCTGCTAACCGCCGCCCGGCATAGAAGACTATGTGCATGAGACGAATCCAGTAGCGCCATTGATGCCTCTGTAGCCACGCCGGATTTAGCAAAACAGGGCTTTCTAAATACCTCAAGCGGCGTTTGTGCGCGGCAGTCCGTCTATCCACCTGAAGCCCTACTCAGGATATCAGGAACAACTGGCTCTTCAGGATAAAGCCGATAATCAGGCCGGGCTTGTCAGCTTGATTGAAGATAACGTTCAATAACCAAACCTTCTATCGTTACAAAAGCAAAGCCACGACTTGCAAACAATGCCCGGCGCGTAGCCTGTATTTAACTTCCAAAGAAAACCTTAACATGGAGACAAATTTTTTAAAAAAACGCCGGAAACAGGAAAATCCATAAGGGCACAAACAAAAAACCAGCCAAGCCCGTACAGGATTGGATGGTTAGCATTGGGGTTGATTTTATAGTGGGCAGAAAAGCGTTGCCCACCGGGCTATTTAGTTCAGCAAATTCCGGCCGCTACGCAGGTTCCGCCTTTGTCCATTGAATAGATACGACTATCCCATCGGGAGTTAATGTGAAAGTCCTGCTGTCTACGGCGGCCGTTCCCGTAGCAGTGATTACGCCGGCCAGCATGGCTACGTTTGAAACAAAACCGGATGCGACTGGGATTCCATTTGATGCGGTAACACTATCTGCAAGTGCAGTGAGCTTTCCTTATTTACGTTAAAATCATATTACAATAAGAGATAGGCAGTAGTCATGCCACAGTCCCGGCACATCTACAAGCTATTTTCAGAATAACTTGTAAGCGCTGATAAAACAGGCAATTAGTGTCTATAGGCCGCCAGTATGCCGGAATTGATATTATATGGGCCTGATTTTAGCTATGCTGTTACGGTCTGCCCAGCCAATAAACCGGCCGTGTCACTCAAAAAACCGAGACAAAATAAAAATGCCGACAACCCTGAGGATAATTACAAAATGATGATTAACTTTGAATCAATCCAGCCTGGCATGTGCATGCCGCTTAAGCCTGATGACATTGACCTGATTAAAAGCGCGGAAAGCGGCGATGCCGGGGCGCAAAGTGACCTTGCCCTGCATTTCCTGGAAAACAGACAATTCAAAAGCGCTGTGTATTGGCTGCAACTGGCCGGGCAGCAATACGTTGCCGACGCGATGCAACTGCTGGACGAAGGCTATCTGAAGGGCAACGGTGTACCTAAGGACAACAATTTGGCCATTAGGTGGATTGCCAAAGCCGCCTCTCTGGGACATCCGCTCACGCAGTTGCAGTCGATACGCCCGCCAATCAGAAACAAGGATAATTAATCCAGCGTACCATGCTGGATAAATCTATACGCGATCTGTATCTCTTGTCATGAGGCTGGAAAAAATGAAAAAGATGAAGTTTGGGACACTGTGTGTGCATGCCGGGGAGCGTCCCGATCCGTCGAGCGGAGCTCATACAACGCCTATTTATCAGACCTCAACGTTTGTATTTGATAGTGCGGAGCAGGGGGCGGCGAGGTTTGCCGGGGAAGAGGACGGTTACATCTATGCCCGGCTAATACCTAACACGCCTACCCATGCCGTTTTGGTAGAAAAAATGGCTGCCCTCGAAGGCGGAGAGACAGGACAATCTTTCTCCAGCGGTATGGCTGCAATCACAGGGGTTGCTTTGTCGTTACTTAATAAGGGCGATCACTTGCTGTCAACCGACGTCGTCTACGGTGGTACTTATGAACTGTTTGCGTCAGTGTTGACCCGGTTAGGAATCGAAGTCAGTTTCGTGGATACGACAGATCTTGAAAAAGTGCAGCGTAATCTGAAAAAAAACACCCGAATGGTTTTCCTGGAGACTCCTGCAAATCCTACCATGAAGGTTTGCGATATAGCGGCTATTTGCGCGATGGCCGGCCAGGGAGATGCCGTAGCCATTGTGGACAACACCTTTGCGACACCGATGTTTCAGAAGCCTCTGCAATTGGGTGCCGACGCCGTTCTGCACAGTTGCACAAAATATATAGGCGGGCACGCAGATTTATTGGGAGGCGTTGTCGTCGGAAGCCGTGAATTCATCAAAAACCTGATGCCGGTCGTTAATACTACGGGGCTCACTATGGCGCCACATGAGGCCTGGCTATGTATACGCGGACTGAAAACCCTGCACTTGAGGATGGAGAGGCATGCGAATAACGCTTTGGAGGTAGCCAGGTTTCTGGAGGCACATCGGAAAATTGCCTGGGTCAGATATCCAGGCTTACCCAGTCACCCGCAGTATGAAATTGTACGGAAACAAATGACTGGTTTTGGCGGCATGTTATCCTTCGGGATTGCCGGCGGCATCGAAGCCGGACGCAAGCTCATGAACAGCCTGGAGCTTTGTAGCCTGGCTGTCAGTCTTGGCGCTGTTGATACATTAATTTCGCATCCGGCTTCCATGACTCATGCCGGCGTGCCGAAGGAGGTGCGGATCAAAGCGAGTATCACCGACGATTTGGTCAGGCTTTCTGTCGGCATTGAGGAGTCGGAAGACATCATTGCAGATCTTGATCAGGCTTTAGATAGATTGTAGTTTACCAGGCGCTTGGATTTATCGCTACGTCTGAATTACAAGCTAATAAAAGACATAAAATTTAGATTGCTATATCTAATAAAATCTATATAATACTTTTAATTAATCGCGGGGTGGAGCAGCTTGGTAGCTCGTCGGGCTCATAACCCGAAGGTCGTAGGTTCAAATCCTGCCCCCGCTACCATAATACAGGACCCCGTTTTGGGGTTTTTTATTTTTCCGGGTTTCGGTTTGGTGGAAGCTTGCAGCTGATTGTTAATGGAAGAGCCTTTGGCTCTTTTTTTTTGTGCGAAAATAAGTGAGGAAACGATGAGGCAGGCTCCTGACCATTTGGTCAACTTGATCGAGCCAATTGTTGAAGGTTTAGGTTATGAATGTGTAGGCATTGACTATAATCCACACCCTAAACATGGATGCTTAAGAATTTATATTGATAGTGAAAATGGCATTCTGGTTGAAGACTGCTCCAGGGTAAGTCATCAGATCAGTGGTGTCCTGGATGTGGAAGATCCTATACAAGGCAACTATCAGTTAGAAATTTCTTCCCCCGGAGCGGACAGACCGTTTTTTAAGATAAGTCAGTTTGAACAGTTTATCGGCAGCACGGTGTCGGTCAATCTATATAAAGCAATAGATGGCCGCAGAAAAATTACCGGTCTGATTAAAAAAGTTGAAGACGATATTATTACGCTTCAGGAAGGTGATCAGATTTATGAGGTGCCCTTTAACGCGATGAGTAAAGCGCGTTTGGTGCCTGAATACTTAATTGAAAAAGGAGGACGCGGTGGCAAATAAAGAAATTTTATTAGTAGTGGAGGTTTTTTCTAATGAAAAGGAGATTGAAAAAGAAATTATTTTTCAAGCGATCGAATCTGCATTGGAAACCGCTACGATAAAACGTCACGCTAATCAAATCAGAGTACGTGTTGCTATTGACAAAAAAACCGGTGACTACGTAACTTATCGACAGTGGGAAGTGGTCGCCGCTGATTCAGGTTGTGCCGGCGATGTGGAGTTTCCAACCACGCAAATTTTGCTGGAGGTTGCCAGATTGGATAATCCCGATGTTCAGGTTGGCGATATTATAGAAGAAGAAATTGAATCGGTTGATTTCGGTCGTATCGCCGCTCAAACTGCCAAGCAGGTGATTATCCATAAAGTCAGGGAAGCCGAGCGCAGGAAAATTGTTGAAGCCTATAAGAATCGTGTCGGCGAGCTTGTTACCGGTATTGTCAAGCGTATTGAAAAAGGCAGCATATATCTGGATCTGGGTGGGCATGTAGAGGCTTATATTGCCAGGGAAGACATGATTCCGCGTGAGGCGATTCGCATCGGCGACCGGATTAGAGGTTATTTAAAGGATGTGCGCTCGGAACCGCGCGGCCCGCAATTGTTTGTTAGCCGTACGGCGCCTGAATTACTGATTGCATTATTTCGTCTGGAAGTGCCTGAAGTTGGCGAAGGCATGATTTCGGTAATGGGTGCCGCGCGCGATCCCGGTTCCAGAGCGAAGCTTGCGGTAAAAAGCAACGATCCCAGACTGGATCCGGTAGGCGCTTGTGTGGGCATGAGAGGCTCAAGAGTGCAATCAGTAACCAATGAACTCGCCGGTGAACGTGTCGACATTATTCTTTGGAATCCAAGCGAGGCCCAATTCGTTATTAATGCGATGTCACCTGCGGAAATTCAGTCCATCGTTGTGGATGAAGACAAACATAGCATGGATCTGGCGGTAAACTCGGATAACCTGTCTCAGGCCATTGGCCGTGGCGGGCAAAATGTGCGTTTGGCAAGTCAGCTGACCGGTTGGGAACTGAATGTTATTGATGCGTCTAAAGCAGAACAACACGCTGAAGCTGAAGTAGATAAGATAAAACAGTTGTTTATCGACCAACTGGATGTTGATGAAGATATAGCCTTGATTCTGGCTGAAGAGGGTTTTAATACGGTTGAAGAGATCGCCTATGTGCCGGTCAGTGAAATGCTGGAAATTGAAGGGTTTGATGAAGATCTGGTTAATGAGTTGAGAAGCCGGGCTAAAGATGCCTTGCTGATTAGTGCAATTGCAGCGGAAGAAAAAATTGAGACGGCGCACCCTGCACAGGACTTGCTGGAAATGGAGGGCATGGATACAGATTTGGCTTATGACCTGGCAAGTCAGGGTATTATTACGATGGAT
The DNA here is from genome assembly GCA_028714175.1 of Methylococcales bacterium. Taxonomy (GTDB): domain Bacteria; phylum Pseudomonadota; class Gammaproteobacteria; order Methylococcales; family Methylomonadaceae; genus JAGXGJ01. The sequence goes on along the minus strand of JAQTMV010000011.1, from coordinate 36,784 downwards.
GATTTGGCGGAGCAATCGGTAGATGATTTGCTGATTTTTTCAGGCATGAATGAAGAGCGGGCAGCAAAGTTGATCATGAAGGCACGTGAGCCTTGGTTTGCTTAAGGCACAGAGCGGGTAGGCAAGGGGTAGAAAATGAGCGATAAAACAGTACGGCAGTTAGCGGAGATAGTTAAAATACCTCTGGAGCGATTAATAGAGCAGCTAAAAGAGGCAGGTTTATCTGCGAGCACCCCTGATGATTTCATTAATGATGATGAAAAGATGAAGTTGCTTGCGCATTTGCGTAAACGTCATGGCAAGGCGGAAGGAGAGGCTAGCAATTTACCGCGGCGTGTGACCCTGGAGCGCAGAAAAGTGACGGAAATTAAACAGGCAAGTGTGCCTGGCAGCTCCACTAAAACAATCAGCGTTGAGGTGCGCAAAAAGAAAACCTATATAAAACGTAGTGAAGTAGCGGCTGCTGTAGAGCAGAAGACAGCAGAGCCGGCCAAGCCTGTTCTGGTAGAGCAGATCAAGCCAATCGCGCCCGTGCCTGAAGAGGCTGTCAAACCGGCGGGGAAGACAGCGCCGTCTGTTGAAGAGCAGGAAACAGCGCCAAAGGAACCTGTTGTCGCTGCAGTTGAAGTTGAGCCTCAAGTCGTTGCTGAACCCGAATTTGAGCCGGAGGTGGAGATTGAATCTGAAGCCAAATTTGAAGCCTTGAAGATCAAGGAAGAAAAGAAAAGCAAGCAGGATAAGCCGATCAAAACCAAGGAAACGGAAGAAGCCAGAAAAAAGCAACAAGAGAAAGAGCGCCGGCTTGAGGAATCGATCAAAAGAAATGCCGACAAAGTAAGGCAGCAGGCGGTGGTTAAACAGGAAACGCTGCACAGGAAAAAGCAGGAGGAAGGCGCACGCCCATCAGGCAAAGATGCCAGAAGAGGCAAGAAAAAAGGCAAGCAACCTCTACGAGTGATGCAGCCTGAAGGCAAGCATCAATTTGAGATGCCGGTGGCACCGATAGTGAAAGAGGTCACCATACCGGAAATGATTCTGGTGTCCGATCTCGCCCAGAAAATGAGTGTCAAGGCGGCCCTGGTAATCAAGCACTTGATGAAACTGGGGATTATGGCGACGATCAATCAAAGCATAGATCAGGAAACGGCGGCTATTCTGGTTGAGGAAATGGGCCATAAAGCCATCATGCAGAGTGATGATGACCTTGAGCAGGAAATGCTGGCTGAAGCGCAGGTAGAGGATAACCGCATTGAATTGCCGCGCGCGCCGATTGTTACCATTATGGGTCATGTCGATCACGGCAAGACTTCATTGCTGGATTATATTCGTAAAACGCGGGTTGCCGCGGGCGAAGCGGGTGGTATTACTCAACATATCGGCGCTTATCAGGTCAAAACCGATCATGGATCGGTGACCTTTCTGGATACGCCCGGTCATGCTGCATTTACTGCGATGCGAGCCAGAGGCGCCGATGTGACTGACGTGGTAATCGTTGTTGTTGCTGCTGATGACGGCGTGATGCCGCAAACCAAAGAGGCGGTTGAGCATGCGAGAGCGGCCAATGTGCCGATTATCGTGGCGATAAATAAAATCGATAAGCCTGATGCCAATCCTGAAAAAGTGATGCAGGAGCTATCAGTCATTAACGTCCTGGCGGAAGAATGGGGCGGCGATGTGCAGTTTCTGAAGATTTCGGCTAAAACCGGTGAAGGCATTGATGATTTAATCGAGGCATTAATTGTACAGACTGAAATTCTGGAATTAAAAGCCCCTGTCGAGGGCCCTGCATCGGGTATCGTGATTGAATCAAGACTGGATAAAGGCCGTGGCGCTGTCGCCACGGTGCTGATTCAGAAAGGCACACTGGAAAATGGTCAAATGGTATTGTGTGGCCAGGAATATGGCCGTGTCCGGGCGATGTTTAACGAGAATGGAAAAGCCATCAAAGAGGCGGGTCCCTGCGCGCCGGTTGAAATTCTGGGTTTGTCCGGTACCCCTAATGCGGGTGATGAATTCCTCGTGGTACAAAACGAGCGTATTGCCAAAGAGTTGGCCAAGCACCGTGAAGACCGTAGAAAATCCACCCGACATGCCGCACAACAGGCTTCCAAGCTGGATGAAGTATTTTCCAGAATGGCGACCGGTGAACTTGCCAGCGTGAATCTGGTTATCAAAACCGATGTGCAGGGCAGTCTGGAAGCGTTGCGCGGCTCCCTGGTTGCATTATCCAATGAAGAAGTAGAGGTTAAGGTTGTTTTTGGCGGCGTTGGCGGTATCAATGAAGGCGATGCCAATCTGGCATTGGCTTCAGGCGCTATCCTTATGGGCTTTAATGTGCGTGCTGATGCGACGGCCAGAAAGCTGATTGAAGAAAAAGGCATCGATCTGCATTATTACAGTGTCATATACGACGCGATCGATGAAGTCAAGAAAGCTATTAGCGGCATGTTGGCTCCTGAAATTAAAGAACAGATTGTAGGACTCGCTGAAGTGCGCGATGTATTCCGCTCGCCAAAATTCGGGGCAGTTGCCGGTTGTATGGTCATTGATGGTTATGTAAAACGAAACCTGCCTATCCGTGTGCTGCGTGAAAACGTGGTGATTTTTGAAGGGCAGCTGGAATCATTGCGTCGCTTTAAAGATGATGTGGCCGAAGTTAAAATGGGTATGGAATGTGGTATTGGCGTGAAAAATTACAATGATGTCCAGCCCGGTGACCAGATCGAAGTGTTTGAACGCATCGAAATCAAGCGGGAATTGTAAACTTATGGCAAGAGAATTTGGCCGCAGTGCCCGCGTTTCATCGCAGATGCAGAAAGAGCTTTCTTTAATCCTGCAGCGGGATATTGATGACTCCAGGCTGGGATTTATTACCATCAATGAAGTTGAAGTCACTAAAGACCTTGCCCTTGCAAAGGTGTATATCACGGTATTGAATGTTGATGAGCAGGGCAAACGCGCCAACGTCAAACTGTTAAATGAATTGGCCCCGGTGATTCGTCATCAGTTGGCAAAAAGGATGCGTCTGCGGCATATTTCTGAATTGCGTTTTTATTACGATGATTCATTTGATACCGGTATGCGGGTGGCAGAGTTATTAAGCGGCATTGATAAGTCCTTCGACTCCGCTCAGGACAAGCATGATTTGGATGAGACCGATACATGAGCAAACGCAAATCCGGGCGCGATGTGCATGGCATAGTGCTGTTGGATAAGCGCCCGGGCGTGTCTTCAAACAGGGCTTTACAGGAAGTAAGGCGTTTGTTTAACGCCAATAAAGCCGGGCACACCGGCAGTCTGGATCCGTTGGCAACGGGTTTGCTGCCGCTTTGTTTTGGCGAGGCCACCAAAGTATCCGCGTTGATGCTGGATGATAACAAGCGTTATCAAGTCGTTATTCAACTGGGCGTTATGACCGATACCGGCGATGCTGAAGGCATTGTTATAGAGACTAAACAGGTACCTGATTTGTCAGTTGATCAGATACAAGCCTGTTTAAATACATTTACCGGTGAAATCGAGCAGATTCCGCCGATGTATTCGGCTTTAAAGTATAACGGTAAAAAGCTCTATGAATTGGCAAGGGAAGGCAAAACCGTCGAGCGCAAAGCCAGGCGTATCTGCATATTCGATTTAAAGCTGCGAGATTTTTTTAAAGACAGGTTAACGCTGGAGGTCTTCTGTTCAAAAGGCACTTATATCCGGTCATTGGCTGAAGATATTGGCCACACTCTGGGATGCGGCGGAACTGTAACAGCATTGCGCCGGCTTGAGGCGGGTCAATTTAGCATTGAAGATGCCAAAACCATTGAACAGTTGACAGCTATGAATGAGCAAGACTTGTTTCAATGTCTGGTCAATGTCGATAAACCTATGGAAGCGCTGCCAGCAGTGCAGTTATCCGCTGAACAAGCCGTTCTTATTAAATACGGACAATCGATTAACTTTACGGCATTCCAAAACTCCGGGCCTGGAACGATGCAAGGCACAGCGCGAATGTACCAGGCGTCAGTCTTTTTGGGCTTGGGAGAAATGTTAATGGATGGTAAACTGGCGCCGAAAAGGCTGTTCAATATGAACAACGAGTAGAGACGCGATTTAACGTCTCTGTGAAATCCGGAAACGCAATAAATAAACTCATCGCACTTCATTGTCAGCACTTTCATTCCCTCTCCTGCTGGAGAGGGTTAGGGAGAGGAGCTTTAAAAAATCGGCAATGATGTGTAAACACTATATATTGATTTCTACACCCTATCGTGGAAACAGTGTAATAAGGAGTCGCCATCAGACGACTTTATTTTTAATTTTTAATCTTAGGGATTACAAATGCCATTTACTGCAGAACAAAAGAAAGCGGTCGTTGAAGCGTATCGCCAGTCAGAAACCGATACTGGGTCACCTGAAGTACAGATTGCACTGTTGACAGCGCACATTGCTCATTTAACTCCACACTTTGCGGCGCACAAAAAAGACAATCACTCGCGACGTGGTTTGTTGCGCATGGTTAATCAGCGCCGCAAGTTACTGGATTATTTGAAAAATAAAGACAGCAACCGTTATCGTTCATTGATTGATCGACTGGGTTTGCGTAAGTAGAAAGTCTCCAGGAAACACTACAGTTGTAAACCGGGTTACCGTGTCTTCCTGTATCGTACAGGCAGACAATAGCGTAACCCGCCACCAACCCTTTAAACAACCTTTACACAAAGGAATCTCAAATAGTGAAGCCTATCAGGAAAGAATTTCAGTACGGTGATCAACTCGTTACGCTAGAAACTGGTGAAATAGCGCGGCAAGCAGACGGCGCCGTCATAATTGATGTCGATGGTACATCATTGCTAGTCACCGTTGTTGGTAAAAAAGAAGCTAATGGCGGCGATTTTTTTCCATTAACTGTTAATTATCAGGAAAAAGCTTATGCAGCGGGTAAAATACCCGGCGGCTTTTTCAAGCGGGAAGGGCGGCCAAGTGAACAAGAGACCTTGACGTCCCGGCTGATTGATCGGCCTATTCGTCCGCTCTTTCCTGAGGGCTATACCAACGAAGTTCAGATTATTGCCACGGTTGTCTCTTTGAATCCGGAAGTTGATCCGGAAATTCCGGCGCTTTTGGGGGCGTCTGCTGCATTGGCAGTTTCAGGATTACCCTTTAACGGGCCAATAGGCGCGGCTTGTGTTGGTTATAAAGATGGCAGATATTTGTTAAACCCGTCTCCTGCTGCCTTAAAAGAATCTCAATTAACCCTGGTCGTAGCGGGCACAGCGCATGCCGTATTAATGGTTGAATCGGAGGCGGCAGGTTTATCTGAAGAAGTCATGTTGGGCGCTGTTCTTTTTGGCCATGAACAAATGCAAATCGCTATTAATGCCATTAATGAATTTGCGCAGGCTGCGGGTACGGGTATCGTTGAGTGGGTAGCTCCCGAGGCCAATGCTGACCTGGTTGGGTTAGTCACAGAAGCAGTTGAGTCCGAGATTAAAGCTGTCTACACCATTGCGGAAAAATTAGTTCGCCAGGATCACCTGAAAGGCATTCGTAACGCCATTGTAGAAAAGTTATCGGCAAGTTACGCCGAAAATGATATACGAGGCATTATCGAACACCTGGAATACCGTATTGTTCGCAACGCTATTCTTAATGAAGGGAAACGTATCGATGGTCGCACACTGGATTCGATCCGTCCGATTACAATCAGAACAGGCGTATTACCGAGAACTCACGGTTCTGCCCTGTTTACGCGTGGCGAAACTCAGGCATTGGTAGTAGCAACACTGGGTACTCAACGTGATGCACAAATCATCGATGCCTTGGCGGGTGAATATAAAGAACCGTTCATGCTGCATTATAATTTTCCTCCGTACAGTGTCGGTGAAACAGGTTTTGTCGGCTCGCCAAAACGCCGTGAAATCGGCCATGGCCGTTTGGCAAAACGTGGCGTAACAGCCGTATTGCCCAATATGGATGAATTCCCCTATACCATTCGCGTGGTTTCTGAAATCACTGAATCCAACGGCTCAAGCTCGATGGCTTCGGTATGTGGCAGCAGCCTGGCATTAATGGATGCCGGTGTGCCGATTACATCACCGGTTGCGGGTATCGCAATGGGCTTGATTAAGGAAGGCGATAGCTTCGTGGTTTTGTCTGACATTATGGGTGATGAAGATCATCTGGGCGATATGGACTTTAAAGTTGCAGGTTCTGTAGACGGGATTACCGCGCTGCAAATGGACATCAAAATAGAGGGTATTACTGCAGAAATCATGAAAACCGCACTGGAACAGGCAAAACGGGGTCGTTTGCATATTCTGGGTGAAATGAACAAGGCATTATCGAGTACGCGCGACGAAATGTCAGATTTTGCGCCGCGTATTATTACTTTCAAAATTGATCCTAGCAAAATTCGTGAAGTTATCGGCAAAGGCGGCGCAACTATACGCAGCATTACTGAAATAACCGGAGCCAGTGTTGATTTAACCGACGACGGCATCGTTAAGATAGCTTCTGTCGATAAAGCAGCAGGTGAAGAAGCACGTCGCCTTATTGAAGAAATTACTGCTGAAGTTGAAGTGGGTAAGGTTTATGAGGGTAAAGTCGCCAGATTAATGGATTTCGGTGCCTTTGTCACGATTCTGCCGGGTAAGGATGGTTTGGTGCATATCTCGCAAATTTCAGATGAACACGTCGATAAAGTCAGCGACAGATTGAATGAAGGTGATGTTGTTAGAGTTAAAGTGCTTGAAATTGATCGTCAGGGAAGGGTTAGATTAAGTATTAAAGAAGCGGATAAATAATATGTTCTGTTTTTTTAATAAAGGAAAAGGGGCCGTAAGGCCCATTTTTGGGTAGGGTAGTCCCTACAAATCAACGTTTGTAAGCTGTAAGAAAGCCTGAAGCCGGTTGCTGCAGGTAGATTACTCAACATTTTATGAGCAAAAGCCATGATCAAAATAGGAAGCAACACCATTGAAATAAAGCAGATGCAGCAGAAAATGCAGGATTACTTTCAAGCGCATTGGAAATTTTTTTTGGCCGAGGGCATTTTTCTTATCGTCCTGGGTATTATTGCGATATTATTACCTCACTTTTTTACAGTGGCCATAGTCGTCTCGTTAGGCTGGATTCTTCTGTTTGGAGGAACATTTCTTATTACCCGGGCCTTGCTTTTTTTCCGTATGCCCGGTTTTGGCTTATGGCTGTTTATGGGGATCTTGCAACTTGTCATCGGCTATTTGTTTCTTGCCCAGCCGCTAGAGGGAATACTGACCTTAACAATGCTGATGACACTGTTTTTTGCATTGGAAGGCATCGCCAAAATTTCTTTCGCATTCATGATGCGGCCACTGGCACACTGGGGCTTTGTGCTATTCAGTGGTCTGACGGCTTTGATTTTGGCAGTGGTCGTTTGGATGGGTTGGCCCGGAACAGCAGCGTGGTTATTAGGCCTGCTTTTTGGCATTAATATGTTTTTTGGGGGCTGGTCACTGGTTAATATAAGCCTGCGATACAAAGACAGTCATTAAATAACGCTTTCACGATTCGGTTTATTGACTTTTTTAGGGAAAAGCAGGTGATACAGCTTAAAAATATATCTCTTTTCAGCAGGTTAACTGTAATTCTGGCTGTTGTTGGCATAATATTAATTATTGGCCATGAACTGGAGCTTTATCTTCCTGATTTGGAATTATGGATTCAGAAGCAGGGAGCTTTTGCTCCATTGGGCTTTATCGTGTTATTTGTTGTTCTGACACCTTTTTTTGTATCAGTCGATACGCTCTGCTTAGCTGCAGGTTTATTATTTTCAATTGGCGCTGCAGAATTTTATATGACTATTGCAACGTATATGGCAGCGGCGTTAATTTTTTTTCTGGGGCGATATTCATTTAAGGATAAGGTCATCACTTTTATTGCTAAACATAAGCAGTTAGCGGCGCTGGATGACGCGATTAACAGTCAGCCATTCAAACTGATGTTTTTATTACGTCTGACGCCATTGCCATTCGCATTGCTTAGTTATGCGTTAGCTGTCACGCAAGTCAGATTCTGGGCTTATCTGGGTGCAACCAGCGGCATTTTAATTTACAACGGCAGCCTAGTGTACATCGGTTATACCACTAAACATCTGGCTGGTTTAGTCAGCGGATCAGCGAAGCAGGGCAGTGTTTCTTATCCCCTGTTAATATCAGGTTTACTGATAGCATTTTGTATATTGATCTATGTGGCAAGAATAGCAGGTGATACGGTAAAACGATTGAATTTGGAAAAAAATACCGGCCAGAGAAGTTAAGTGGTAGTTTCTCACTTGACGCAGGTAGTATTTGCCAGACCTGCGAGGTTTTAAAAACCTCGCAGGTCTAAATCCGGCAAATAATGAGAAGTTAAGATTATTGCGCTTTAAAATATTCCAGCGTCATAAACAACGCCGCAATCGAACGTGCTTCGGTACATTCGCCGGTAGCTAATAATTCATTGATGTTGCTTAATTTCCAGGGAATAACATCAAGCGCTTCCGGTTCATCACCGGGTAATTTTTCAGCATATAAATCCTGAGCAATAATAATCTCTGTAGTATGTTCGAGATAAGATGGCGCGATGGAAAAAGAGCTTAAGTGATGGAGTTTTCTGGCGCCAAAGCCGACTTCTTCTTTAAGCTCTCTGTTGGCGGCATCGAGAAATGATTCGCCGGTGTCGATTTTACCTTTAGGCAAGCCTACTTCATAACGGTGTACGCCGGCGGAATACTCCCTGATTAATAACACAGTTTCAATATCCAGCATCGGCACGATCAGCACGGCACCGCCGGAATTGCCCCGTGCCAGGCGTTCGTAATTGCGCTGCTCACCATTGCTAAATCGTATATCCAGCGATTCAATGCGAAATAAGCGGCTTTTAGCGATGGTTGTTTTGTTAAGGATGGTTGGTGTATCAGTCATTGTGCTATTTTATCGAGTAATTGGAACAACTATAACTCACTCTTATGATTAATTGGAAAGAAATTGACACTGTTTTACTGGATATGGATGGAACATTACTGGATTTGAATTTTGATAATCATTTCTGGAAGGAATTTGTGCCGCTTAAATTTGCAGAAAAACAAGGGCTGTCAGCCACTGCGGCAAAACAACAGCTGGAACCACACTTTAAAAGCATGGAAGGCAAACTGGAGTGGTATTGCCTGGATTACTGGAGTGAGATTTTACAACTGGATATTGCCGCATTGAAAGCAGAAATATCGGGCTTGATTGCTGTATTGCCGCATGTCACGGAATTTCTCGAAAAACTTCAGCAATCTTCACAAAAGGTTCTGTTGGTTACCAATGCACACCGCGACAGTTTGGAACTAAAAATGGAAAAAACCTGTTTGCAGCCATTTTTCGACGGCATTATCAGCTCTCATGATTTAGGGTTTGCTAAAGAACACGTTCAATTTTGGAGCTTATTACAGCAGCAGCAGCCGTTTGAAAAGCATAGCACATTGTTGATTGATGACAGTCTGTCGGTATTGAATTCAGCCAGACTGTTCGGCATAGTGCATTTAATTTCCGTGAGCAAACCCGATAGTAAACAGCCTAAAAAAAACGTAAGCGATTTTCCTGCTATTGAGGATTTCAGAGAACTTATGGCCGGACTGTAGGTTTCTGGTTTCTGACCTGGTTAGGGCGCTTCCCTTGATAGCCGGTTTTCGGCTTCGGCAGTCTTTTTTCCGGTGTTATGACATCAGCTAAAAGACCGGCAGTGATCGCTTTAACAGGGATTTTTTGACCAATATAGTCTTCAATATCCGGCATTGAATAAGCGTATTGTTCACAGATAAAACTGATTGCCTCGCCACTGGCGCCAAAACGTGCAGTACGGCCAATTCTATGCACATAATCTTCCGCATCCTGCGGTAAATCATAATTTATGATATGAGATACATCAGGAATATGAAGCCCTCTGGCGGCAACATCGGTGGCAATCAACAGGGTGATCCGGTTTTCCTGGAAATCATTTAACAGCCGCTGGCGTTGATCTTGCGGCACATCACCACTGAGAGCGGCGGTTTTATAGCCGTTGGCGTTGAGGGTGTCATCCAGTTGTTCAGCACAGCGTTTGGTATTGACAAAAATAATGCTGCGTTGTGGCTGGTAGTAATTCAGCAGACCGATCAATAAGGGTATTTTTTGCTCGTTAGCAGGACAAAACGCGCTTTGCTGTATGGCTTTTGAGGTAACTTCTTCGGTTTCGATGCGAATCAGCACCGGATTATTCATGTGCTCGTAAGCCAGTTCCGTCACTTTATAGGATAAAGTCGCTGAAAACAGCATATTCAGGCGCAGATCCGGCGCCGGCATACGCCGTAATAAATAGCGTATATCTTTGATGAAACCCAAGTCAAACATACGGTCGGCTTCATCCATCACCGTGACCTGCACATTGTCCAGCGTGAAAGCGTTTTGCCGATAAAAGTCAATAACGCGACCCGGTGTGCCAATGATAATATCAACATTGGACTTTATCGTGTCCAGTTGTTTTTGATAGTCAGTTCCGCCGTAAATCAGCGCGAATTTAAAATCAAGATACTTGCCCAACAGCAATGCGTCTTTATGAATTTGAATGGCTAATTCACGTGTCGGCGCAAGAATGATCGCTCTGGGATTTTTAATCTGCTCACTTTCATCATTGATTAAGTACTGAAAAGTGGCCAGCAAAAAGGCTGCGGTTTTCCCCGTCCCTGTTTGCGCCTGCCCGGCAATATCTTTGCCCCGTAGTGACAAAGGTAAAGCCTTGTCCTGAATCGGAGTGCAGCGATTAAAACCTGCATCGGTTAATCCGCGCAGGATAGAGTCAGACAATTCAAGATTGCTGAAACGGGTGTTTGTTAAATGGGTATTATTCATAAGCTATAGCATACCGTATAAATCAAATTCGCTGAAATTGATTGACTACAAGCTCTATCCCCCCTATAGTTTCAACTTTATAAATTTTCGGAGAAATAGTGTGAGCGATTCAGTCCTTCATGTGAGTGATAGTGAATTTAACGAAATTGTTATCAAAGCTAGCGGTCCTGTATTGGTTGACTATTGGGCTGAATGGTGCGGGCCTTGCAAAATGATTGCACCGGTTCTGGATGCTATTGCTCAAGACTATGCGGGCAAATTAACCGTTGTTAAAATAAATATAGACGACAATCCACAAACCCCGCAACACTACGGTGTACGCGGCATTCCAACACTGATGCTGTTTAAGGATGGTGAAGTGGAAGCCACTAAAGTGGGTGCATTGACAAAATCAGAGCTTGCCAAGTTTATTGATAGCAATATATAAAAACGCCCCCCTTACTCAGACCTGTCATAAAAGCTGGACGGGTCTGAGCGTTTGAGCTATAATTTCTTTGTGCGATAGTCCTGACGCACCCAATCATATCATCCGATACACTACACCCCTGAATCTAAATCCTATCCCGGTTGTTACCGTGTTTCACCGTAACGGCTTTTCTTCGAGTTGTCTTTTTTATGAATCTTACTGAGTTAAAACTAAAACAAATAAGTGAAGTTATTGAAATCGCCGAGTCCCTTGGGCTCGAAAATGTTGCCAGATCGCGTAAACAGGATTTGATTTTTGCTATCCTGAAAAAACAGGCCAAAGCCGGCGACGATATTTCTGGTGACGGCGTTCTGGAAATTTTACAGGACGGTTTTGGTTTTTTACGAACACCAGCTTGCTCCTATCTGGCGGGTCCTGACGATATTTATGTTTCGCCCAGTCAAATCAGACGGTTTTCTTTAAAAACAGGCGATACGATTAGCGGAAAGATCAGGCCGCCTAAAGATAACGAGCGCTATTTTGCAATGCTCAAAGTTGATCAGATCAATTTTGAACCCCCGGAAAACACTAAAAATAAAATCAACTTTTCAAACCTCACACCTCTATTTGCCAAACAACGCTTCGTGCTTGAACAGGGCAATGGCACCAGCGAAGATTTAACCGGACGCATAATCGACTTGATCGCCCCCATCGGCAAAGGCCAGCGCGGACTGATTGTATCGCCGCCGAAAGCCGGTAAAACGATGATCCTGCAAAGTCTGGCGCAGGCAATCGCTGAAAAGAATCCCGAGTGTTATCTGATTGTTTTGCTGATTGATGAACGGCCCGAAGAAGTCACTGAAATGGAGCGTTGCGTACGCGGTGAAGTGATTTCCAGTACTTTTGACGAACCCGCGACCCGGCATGTACAGGTTGCAGAAATGGTTATCGAAAAAGCACGCCGTCTGGTCGAACATAAACACGACGTGGTTATCTTGTTAGACTCGATTACCCGCTTAGCCAGGGCCTACAATACCGTTGTACCTTCTTCCGGAAAGATATTGACCGGGGGTGTTGATGCCAATGCCCTGGAAAAACCCAAACGTTTCTTCGGCGCGGCCAGAAACATTGAAGAAGGCGGCAGTTTGACCATTATAGCCACCGCATTGGTCGACACCGGCTCAAGAATGGACGAAGTAATCTATGAGGAATTCAAAGGTACCGGTAATATGGAATTGCATCTGGATAGAAAGATTGCTGAAAAACGGATTTACCCTGCGATCAATATCAATCGCTCCGGCACCCGCAGGGAAGAATATCTGGTTGATCCTGAAACCTTGCAAAAAACCTGGATCTTGCGCAAAATCCTGCAACCCATGGATGAAACTGCTGCGTCAGAATTCCTGATTGGCAAACTTAAAGACTTCAATACCAACGCTGAATTTTTTGATTCGATGAAGCGTTAGAAACCGTGCAATCCCTGCTTTTTTCCAGGTTCAACGATGAGCATGGAAGGCATCATAATGCGGATTGATCCTGGCGGCTTTATGCAAATAGTCCTTGCCCTCATCGGTTAATCCTGCGGCAAAATAAATCATCGCGGCATGAAAAAACAGGTGCGCATCCTGCCAGTTGGCTGACAAGGCCTTTTGCATTTCTTCCAGAGCCGCAGCATATTGACCATCCCGAAACAAGGCCCAGGCCAAAGCATCCCGGGTTGTCACATTCTGCCGTAACTGAATATCCTTTCGCGCCCATGTCAAGGCTTTTGCACCATCCAGACGCGCGTCGGCATAAAATGAGGCGAGGTGATGATAATACTGGACCTCGCCGCGTCGGGCAGCATCCAGGTAAACGGCAAGCGCCTTGTCATGCCAGGGTTGCGCCAGTTCGGGTTTGCCGATGAACAAATACAAGTCGCCCAGAGCATGAAAGAGTTCCGGCCGCGGCGCACAGATTATGATTTTCTGATAAAGAGTTATCGCCGCGTCGAAATTCCGCTGCGCGCCTAACCACTCGGCCATGTAATCCTTGACCAGCCAATAACCGGAATAAGCGTGATCGGCTTGCTGGTAATGATCCCATGCCGCCTGATGCCGGCCCCGGCTCAAGTCCAGATAGCCTCTTTGCAACTCCACCCAGGCAAAGGAACGCATTTCCTTGGCTGAAATTTCTTCTTCCGCTTTCAGATATAACCGGTCTGCACTTTCAAAATCTCCGAATTTCGCTCGCAAATAGGCGAGACGGGAAAGATTATCCCAATTCCGGGTTTTCTCGACGATGTTCTGATAGCTTGTCTCGGCGGCGCGGTAGTTGCCTTCCTGAACAGCTATATCCGTCATCAATACCTGAACTTTCGGATCTTCGCCGATAAAAGAAAGCTTTTCCATATCAGTTTTCGCCGCCTCCAGGCGATGCTGCTTCAGATTGAATGCTGCATGTAAAAGATAAAGATCAGAGGATACAGGAAGATTTGCCAGGGCTTTGTCAAACGCCGTTTCCGCTTGCACGCTATCCCGCCGGCTTCCCGTCAAGGAACTCTTCAGAAAATAATAGTAAGCCTTTTGAAACAGAGTCCCTGGATCGCTAAATGATAGGCCTGGTTTATTGAGTTCTGATTCAATCGTCGCCAATTCCTGCTGATAGTCCGTCGAAATTACCCCGGTCAAACCGGTCAGAAGGATAGCCAAAGCAGCAACAGCGAGACAAAAAATGATTTTAACACTGCGTGCAACTACTACGAATCTGGCTGGCAATTGCTTATTGAGCGTTAAAAATCTGGACTCAGGCATGGATTTCGATAACGTTAAATATTAACCTGAGTTGTTATTACTAAACTGCCGCAACAAGGAACCAATACCCACAGTTAAGAATTAGCCGACAATTTATAGGTACTAATTCGCAAACGCGCTCTTACGGCTTATGCACATTGTGTGAATAAATTAGCACCTGCAGGAAAAACATTTATTCTTGATTACCACCTTAAGGCGGTGAATCGGAACCGCAGCCAGCCGATGCTGTTAAGGTTTCTTCCCAAGCCCCGGATTACTACCAGGGCTCTGCCAGGTAAGGAAATTCCTTGAGGAAGTCCTTATCGTTCTTCAACGGATTAGGCGGCGTTTTCGGAGCGATTGGGGCGCTATCCCACAACGCCTGATTGCCTAAAGTCTCCAGGTTGCAAGGTTTGCCACCGCAACCTTTTTCCATATCGAGAAACAGCGCCAGGAATCGGCTGGCAACCTGATCCTCAAACCTGCGCCCGAACGGCCAGGTACCGCTGGTATCCATGTCTATCGATGCGACATTGGGTATGAATATCTCGAAGGTTCTGGGCGGCTTGATGTCCAGGTTTTTCACATTCCATGAATTGTCCGGCATGTTGACGCGCTGGAAAAAACACTTTTTCGCACGCGGAAACGCTGCAATCGCAAGATCGTAGGTTTTATAAACCGAGACGGGGGAATTGGAATGATCGAAACAGGTGCCAAGACCCAGTGCGCTGATAGCAGGGCCAAATCCCCAGCCCAGGTGGGCGAAGCGCCTGACATAAAGGTCGGAGAGCTTGAAGTTGTTCGCTAACTGCTTGTCGTCTTCCCGAAGATTGAGTGCCGCATCGAGAAATGGCACTCCGTCCAGATCCACCTTCTTGTAATTGCGAATATCATTGTTGAATCCCTCCTCCCCCGGACTTGTTCCCTTCGACGCTTTGAACAGGCCAAGGAAAGAGTGCTCTGTTTGGTCGGGAATGGCTTTGGCCTTTGCGGAAGCCTTTAATATCCAGCTTTCACCCCAGGTTCTGACTATCCTGTCCGTCTCGGGCGTCTTTGTCAGGAATTTCAAAGGCATTTCCAGCACGATGGCATTGATATTTCTGCCTGCTTGTGCGTCTTTTCCGCTATAAACGAAACGGTAATTTCCGTTTTCATCCTTGAGAAACTTGTCGCCGTTCCAGCCCAGTTTACCTTCAGGAAGATCTTTTTTAACCTTGATGCCCAATTCGGGATTGTTTTTGTCGAAATTGAAAAGCGTATTGCCTTCCAGTTCGATAAGGGTTTTCGGTATGGGCAGTTCTCTCTTATCCTTCATTGCATGGGGAACATGGTAAAACTGCGGCGCATAATTGATGGATCTGAAAAAACCCGGCAGATCGTTAAAAAACGCATCATCCCTGCCACCGATAAAAGTCTTGATGGCATTTCCGTCCGGGGATTTGATGTCTACTACTTTATTGGTATCGATTATTTTGGAAAAATCGCCGCCTGGAAAACCGATAAAATCGACTTTCGCCTGGTTCTCCTTGTTGAACGTCACCCGCACTTCGGAGGGCTTGAAATTTAAATACTTCTTGCCTACGGCCTGAGCATAGCGCAATACTGCGATGAGGGAGTTTTCGTCTCCCATCGACAGCCCCGTTCTGGGATCAGGATCGAATTGAATCCGGTAAAGCAGGTCAGTATCAAATACCCCGGCCTTTGGTATCGATGCGAACGTCAAGGCCACCACGACTTTTTCACCATTCGTTTTATCGTCACTCGGAAAACCGAACATATCATATAAGTCCGCTGCGCTGACTGGAATATCAGAAAAAATCGAGTTGATTGCATTCGGATCGTTATGGTCAGCAGCGGTGCAAATACCGGTAACAAAAATACAGTTAAGTACCGCAAGGACAACCACCTTCTTCTTTTTCGCCATCATTTTTATTATTTTCATTGCTGTTACCCCCATGATTTTTGAATTTTTACAACCGGGAAAGCGTCCATACAGACAACCTTATTGTAAAATCCTGGTTTCTTCTGTTGTTGATGAATTGGAACTTTAAACGATTGCAAATTGAAAACCTACCTACATTATCGGCGATTGTCAATATAATTACGCCATAATTGTGCAGCACATATCTATGTTTACGGCATTTGCACCAATATAAAACAAATTGCGCCCTGCAAAAGTGCGTCATCGTCCCGGGTTCACTTCATTTTCTCCGCGCTAAGAAACGGGCGGCTCTGAATGCGGTCGTTAATAATAGTTGATGATAAGCAAGTTCATCGGAACGTTTCGGCACATACATTGCTTAATACAAACTCAATGATCAACTTAAGACACCTGTTTCCTTATGAAAGCAACCGTCAATGCCAAAAAAATAAATACAATTGATGAAGATGTCCACATTGGTATCTCCAAAGAAGCGCTAAAAAGTGATTTTCTGGATAATCTGTTTTATGCGCAGGGAAAATTTCCTGCATTGGCAACCAAACATGATTATTATCTTGCCTTGGCTTATACAGTGCGGGATCGTTTGCTGCACCGCTGGATCAGTACTGCGGAAACCTATACCCGCCAGCAGGACCGGACTGTTGCTTATTTTTCCGCTGAGTTTCTGCTCGGACCCCATCTCGGAAACAACCTGCTCAACCTGGGGATTTCGGATCAGGTACGCCAGGCCATATCAGAGTTGGGGCTGATCTATGAGGAAGTATTGGGGCAAGAAGTAGAACCGGGACTTGGCAACGGCGGCTTGGGAAGGTTGGCAGCCTGTTTTCTGGATTCCATGGCAACACTGGAAATTCCTTCGCTGGGTTATGGCATCCGTTATGAATTTGGCATTTTTACACAAGAAATTGTCGATGGCTGGCAGGAAGAAAAGACTGACAAATGGCTGCGTTATGAAAACCCCTGGGATATTCAACGGCCGGAATGGGCGGTTGAAGTCAAGCTGGGCGGACATACCGAAAATTATATAGATGCCGGCGAAAATATGCGAGTACGCTGGATACCCGGCTGGACTATTCTGGGAACTCCCTACGACACGCCTATTCTCGGTTACCACAACAATACCGCTAACACCCTTCGCTTATGGAAGGCTGAAGCAACTGAATCGTTCGACCTTGGAACCTTCAACCGCGGTGATTACTATGGCGCTGTTCAAAAAAAGCTCGTCTCGGAGAATGTCACCAAGATCCTTTACCCCAATGATGAGCAAATTGAAGGTAAGGAATTACGTCTGCGGCAACAGTATTTTTTCGTGTCCTGTTCTCTGCAGGACATGATACGCATCATGAATGTACAGAGCATTCCGCTAACGAATTTTCATGAAAAATTTACCATCCAACTTAATGACACTCATCCTGCTGTTGCCATCGCCGAACTGATGCGGCTATTTGTAGACGAACATTTCATGAGTTGGGACATAGCCTGGTCGATCACTGAAAAAACATTTGCCTATACTAATCATACCCTGCTGCCGGAAGCACTTGAACAATGGTCGTTGAATCTTTTTGCGCGGATATTACCAAGACATTTAGAGATTATCCTGGAAATTAACGCTCGCTTCCTGAATGAAGTCAGAGTCCGCTTTCTCGGCGACTCAGAGCGTCTGGTTCGCTTATCCATAATCAACGAGTCCGGTGAGCGTTATGTGCGCATGGCTCATTTGGCCTGTGTTGGCAGCCACGCCATTAATGGTGTGGCAGCACTGCACACCGAGTTGCTCAAAAAAGAGGTGTTGGCAGATTTTCATACCCTGTGGCCAGAAAAATTCAGCAACAAGACTAACGGTATCACGCCCCGGCGCTGGTTGGCGCTAAGCAACCCGCGTCTTACCAAGCTTATCTCAAAGAAAATAGGTGAAGGCTGGATAAAAGAACTAAGCGAACTGAAGCAACTGGAACCCTATGCCGAAGAATCATCATTTCGTTCCGACTGGCGATTCATCAAACGCAGTATCAAGGAAGATTTTGCTGCCTATCTGCGCCGCAGTACCGGCTATATAATCGACCCAAATTCGTTATTTGAAGTTCAGGTGAAGCGTATTCACGAATACAAGCGCCAGCATCTGAGTGTGTTGCACATCATCGCCTTGTATCATCGCATCAAGTCCTATCCAAACCAGGATATCGTTCCTCGCACTTTCATTTTTGGCGGCAAGGCGGCTCCGGGCTATTACATGGCCAAGTTGATGATCAAGCTCATCACAGCGGTCGGCGAAGTAATAAACAAGGATCCGGCAGTCCACGATTGTCTCAAGGTGGTTTTTCTACCCAATTTCAACGTCAGCACCGGTCAGAAGTTATACCCCGCTGCGGAACTTTCGGAGCAAATTTCAACCGCAGGAAAAGAGGCTTCCGGCACTGGCAACATGAAGTTCTGCATGAATGGAGCGCTGACTATCGGGACATTGGACGGCGCTAACATTGAGATACGCGAAGAAGTCGGAGCAGAGAACTTTTTCCTGTTCGGTTTGACCGCAATCGAGGTTCAGATGCTAAAAGCGCAGGGTTACAATCCTATGGATGTCTATAATTCCAACCCCGAACTGAAAGTGGTCATTGACCTGATTGCCGACGGCTATTTCTCGCGCGGGGACAGGGAACTATTCCGGCCGTTGGTTAACTCCCTGCTCCACGGTGATCCTTACATGCTGCTGGCGGATTTCCAGTCCTTTGTTGATTGCCAAAGTCAGGTTAACCAAGCTTACCTGGACAAGGAGCGCTGGACGCGTATGTCGGTCCTTAATGTCGCGCGTAGCGGCAAGTTTTCCTCCGATCGGACCATAAAGGAATATTGTCAGGACATTTGGCAAGTTAAACCTGTCAAGATCGACTTGTTGTCTCAGGACGAGGTAAAAAAGAGCATGCTGGGATGAACGGCAATATGTCGCTTTCGTTTTACGTTAAACGGTCACACAACGGAAAATCAAGGCCGGGTAAGTGCCAATTCATCTTGTGAAATAAACCAAAACCATTGCACTTTACAAGCTACCAGCGGTTGAACACAGCAACCGGGCATCAGCAAGTGATTGTTCAATCAGATTAACAGGCAAAGCCTGATTCTGGCTTAACGACAAGGCCCGCACAATCGCCGCAACCTGTTCCTGGGTTAATAGCTGTTGCGGCAATACTTCACTGTACAACCAGATTGCCGCTGACTCCGCTGCCGGAACCCGGGTAAGCCCTGCAAGGGCGGCAGCCATGGCTAACATCGATGATGCCAGTAAATCCATCACCCCGACTGTAGCTTGCTGCTCCAGTAAAATTTCAGCAGAATGCAGTTTTGCCTCGGCTGCTTTAAGCAGAGGATTTATCGTTTTCTGATCTTTAACTTCAGGTTCAAACAACAAACGGGAATCGGCAACAGGTGAGGCAGCGCCTAAACGCTGTAATCCGGCAAGGGTTCTGGAATCAATGACAACAACGGGGACATCCGGCTCGGATAGAGATTGAGCAGACTCCTCATCGGCATCGTTTTGCCGATCAACAACGACCAGCAGACCGCCACCGGATCCTAAGATACGCACAATACGGGTATTAAATGTAGTCTGGATTTTTTCTATCAGCTGTCGAATCTGACGATTATCTTCCGTCTCGGCAGCTGCCGGTTTTTTAACGGCTTGTGCTCGTTCAGCGTCATCCTGCACAGGCATTTCAATAGATTCCGATGGGGCTTTGTCTTCATTCTTGCCCGGCTCAACTCCGGCCAAATCATCAATCAGGGATTGCAGCATTTTTTTGGATACCCCGACGACATCTTCCGAAGCTTCAGGACTGATAACATTATCAAACAAATCCCGCTTGCCTTTTACCAGTTTGGCTACCTGTTGTTCATAAGAGTCTGCGGCCAGCAACAAAAAAATCTGTACATTCTGCTTTTGACCCAGCCGGTGTATGCGTGCGATACGTTGATCCAGTACGGCCGGGTTCCAGGGCATATCCAGGTTTATCAAAACGGTTGCAGACTGCAAATTTAAACCAACGCCGCCTGCATCAGTAGAAATAAATATCTGTATCGCATCGTTTTGCTGGAATTTATCCATCAGTTCGCCGCGCTTGTGACTGGGAATGCCGCCGTGCAAACGCACACAACCCAGACCCATGGACCTGACCAGCGCTTCCACCATTTCGGTCATCAACGCCCATTGGGAAAAAATCACGGCTTTGCGATTACTTTGCAGGCACAATTCCTCTAACAAACGGGATAATTCGTCCAGCTTCGGTGATCCTTGCGTTTCCTTATCCACCAGACCCGCTGCATCACAAGCCATACGGGCCTGTTGCAACGCGGACATCAGGCGGTTCTGCTCGCCAGGCGTTAATGGTCTGCGCTTCGCGATTTTTGCCAGGAGCCCTGCCGCCATCATCGCCGCATCGTGGATATCCTGCTGCATGGCATTCATCGGAATATCCAGCCGCACTTCGGTTCTGTCCGGCAATTGATCGCTAACGAGACTGCGATTGCGCCTTAACATTACTGGCGCGATACGCCGCCTTAATTCAGACAGGTTACGATAACCGATGACTTTGCCGCGTTCATCAGTCACATGAAATTCCAGCAGGCAAAGCCACAGCGGCCCCAGCACGCGTGCATCAACGACTTGCAGCAGACTGTATAAATCTTCCAGGCGATTTTCCAGCGGCGTACCGCTTAACACAAACACATAACGCGAAGGGATTAATTTAATCGTCGAGGCAATTTTAGTGCGCCAATTCTTGATGCGTTGCGCTTCATCCAGAATCACCAGATCGGGTTTCAGGGTTTCGCTGATAACGCTAAGATCACGCACAGTCAACTCATAATTGACGATAAAAAACAGCGCATCCGCCCGATATTGCACAAACCTGTTTTCTGCTGCACCCTGAATAATCTGCACCGGATGCACAGTGAATTTTTCAACTTCTCTGGCCCATTGGTGCTTCAACGAGGCAGGGCAAATCACCAGAACTTTCCTGATACCGGAATTATCAACCAGCCAGGAAGCAGCGGAAATCGCCTGCAAGGTCTTGCCCAGGCCCATGTCATCGGCTAATAATGCTCTCCCTCGTGCTGCCAGAAACGCCACGCCTTCTGTTTGATAGGGGAACAAGCGCGCTTTAATGCCAGGTAGTACGCCATTAGCCCGCATAATATCCCGGGAAATCTGCCGGGAACGCACTGCCTGCGCTGCATCTTCAGCGCATTGATGCACATACTGCACAGCATCATCACCTAACAGAAAATCTTCGCGCCCCAATACCTGTTCGGAGAAGCGAAAAAAATCCTCGGGCAGACGCCCGCTAAATACGCCGTCCTCACCAAAAAATTCTGCAACCAGGGCCATTAGATCAGCATCAACCTGCGCCGTTTTATGTAAGCGAATCACCGGGCGAGTGGCCGAATCCCAGGCCAGATAGACAAATGAAACCGGACAGCCCGCCTCTTTTAGCTGTTTATAGTCCGGTTTGTTCTTGGTGTAATGCAAAACCGCTTCAATATGTTTGCAGGTACCCAAGCGATTCGTGGCCAGATCCGGGCAGGTGCAATAGTTCATCCGTTGATCCAGCGAGCGAATCTGTACCTGATATGACTTCTTTCTGTGCGTCGCCGACAAAATAGAGGTGGCCTGCCAGGTGCCAAAACCCAAATTGCCGCTGACTAACTTAACACTGACTTCATTTCTGCCCTTTTTTACCCGCTCTAAAATAGCCTCATCGACAGCGCTGACCAGTATCTTGTCTTCGTCATATCCGAATTGTTCGGCATAGCTATATAAAGCAGCAATTGCATGTTTGCAGACACCGTCCTGTTGAGGACAATCGCAACTGACGAGCAAATCACTCCCATCATCGTGAGTCAGTTCCACCCAGTAGGGCTCATTAGTATCAGCATCTTCTACTTGAGCTGTCAGGACATTGTCCTGTATATCCAGCGCAAACACGCGATTCTCGGAAAAATAAGCCAAACCTTGTTTTACCGTGTCGTCAGAGGCAATCGTCTGCAAACGTTCGGTATCGTAGAGAAATAAATCGTTTTTCATATCAGAAGAGGCCAAGCGTAATCAAAAGTTATATTTTACCGGAGTATTCCGGTTTACGCTTCTGCATTATCCTTAATGACGCAGTGAGTGATTTTTTGAGTGGGAACTGGGCAAGTTCATAGAATGGGTAGAGCGATAGCGAAACCACCGCATCGATGACTAACCATGATAGGCTTCGGCTCTATCCATCTTACGCGATGTCGATTCTGAAGTAACAGCTAGCTTAAGCAAGATAAAAGGTTATAATGCACACAAATACTGTACAGAATGGGAGTGAATATGAACTCAGTCAATGTCACCGAATTACGCCAACATTTGCCCGATTATCTCAAACAGGTTCAACAAGGCGAAGAAATTGCAATTACGCTACACGGCAAAACCATTGCCCGCATCGTGCCGGATCGCAAGGAAAGCGAACGCGAAGCCGCGCTGAAACGACTGGAGGCGCTACGTGGCAAGATGATAGTAGGCGACATCCTCGCCCCCCTGGACGAAGAATGGACGGGCGATGCTGACAATTTGTGATACCCATATCCTGTTGTTTTGGGCTGATGAGCCTTGCCGTCTGTCCGCAACCGCCCGCGCAGCCCTGGATTTAGGGACTGAATCCGCAAACCTCGCCTGCTCTGACATTAGCCTCTGGGAAATCGCCATGCTTTATGAGCGTGGACGGGTCAATAACCGTGCCGGCGTGACCGCCAGCGCTTATATTCAGGACATTCTGACCGGCATGGACATGGCAGTTCTGCCGATTACGGCGGACATTGCCGAGTTATCACAAAATGCTTTATTTACGCATGGCGA
Organism: Methylococcales bacterium; assembly: GCA_028714175.1. GTDB lineage: Bacteria > Pseudomonadota > Gammaproteobacteria > Methylococcales > Methylomonadaceae > JAGXGJ01. The sequence goes on along the minus strand of JAQTMV010000011.1, from coordinate 13,911 downwards.
CCCGGCAGATCGGCTTATCGCCGCTACCGCACTTGCCCATCGTGCCCCACTCATCACCGCTGACGAAAAACTCCGCGCCACACCCGGCTTGCGCTGTATCTGGTAAAAATTATGATGAGTTTCGGCTATCGCCTCTACCCATCTTACGCGCTAAGCCGGAGCTACAATCAAGTAAACACCAAGCCCCACCATCACCAGGCCGCTGATTAATTTAAGCCAGCGGCCTTCCTTTTCCTGAAGCCGCCGCTGGCTCAGCGTGATGACGCCAATAGCTAAAATAATAATGTCATCGAACATATAGGCCAGATTGTAAAGCAGCAAGTAGCCGTAATAGCTCATGCTGTCCAGCTGTTTTAGCGTCAGAATCCTTGTATACAACGCGGGAAAGCCAGAGGTACACATGAATTCGACAATCTGCACCAAAACAGCTAGCGCCACCGTTCCAATCAGTGCGCCGGTAAGATTTTGCGCATTGAGAATACGCCGCATTCCGGCATAAATATCCGGCTTTGCGGCATCCGGAATAGACAATGAAACGCCCCGGCCGTAAAACCGGAAATCCTTCAGATTAATCATGCCAGCCAATAGAGCAATCGCTGCAATAACAATTTCCGAGAGACGGGAAAAACCAATCAGCAAGAAAAGATTAAGCCAGGCCGCCATGAAAATAAAATAAGCCAGACCTTCAACGGCAACGAAGGTACCAGCGATTGCCGTCATTCGTAGCCGGTTATTCATCGGCGCAAGCAGCGAGATCATCAGAATCAATACCCATAGGGAACAAGGATTGAACCCGTCCAGCAAGCCCATTGCCAGCGTGAACAGCGGCAAACCGGCTTCATCCAGCGATAGTCTGAGGCCAAAGAAATCAAGAACAAAAGGTTGCTCTGCCTTGGTCGAAACTTCCGCTCCAGCTTCGCAAGACAATGCTTGCCCAGCTTCGCAGCTACCCGAAGTATCCTGATTTTTTGGAGTTTGAGTTTGAGCCAAAGCATTGCGAATAAGCTGACCTGTTGTTATCTCATCAGAGAAACCTGTGATTAATTGCCCGCCTACTTGAAAAGCCGGCACTCTCACCGTACCTATGCCTTGATTTTTAGCAAGCCGCTGTAATCGTTCCAATGCTGCAGGTTCCTCAACCACGTCATGAATAACGATCCTCAGAGCCGGTTGCTCCCGTTCAAGAACCTGCAAAAACAGCTCCGCTTTAGCGCAGTGCGGGCAGCCATTGCGAACGAACACTTCAATATCGACGGGTTGTACAGAAGTCTCACTGCTTTTTTCCGGCAACAAGACATCTACCGCGGCGAAGGCCATCGGGTTCAAAGCAAAAGCCGATACCACTATTAAACCGGCAATAAACAGCCGGACTGTCATTTTCAATGCATACTCTCTATCACTTCGGTTTACTCTGATCTATTTTCCATAATGTCTGGATGCGAACTACATGCGGACGATTAAAGCACATCTTTCATCGCCAAGAGGTGACAACCGATTATGGCTGCGCCGGTGACGAACCGTCTTCGAGCCAGAATAAAAACAGATCGTAACCAAGCGACAAAATCACCGCGCCAATGAAAAGACCGATAACGCCAGAACTAAGAAGTCCGCCAATCGCACCGATGAAAATAACAATCATAGGCGTGTTGACGCCACGGCCCAGCAGAACAGGTTTAAGAATATTGTCTATTAAAGTGAGTGGAATACTCCAGATCAAAAACGCTACGGCGGTAAAAGTGTCAGCAGTGTAAAACAGGTAGATTATTATAGGGATCAGGATCGGGGCGATGCCGATCTGGGCTATCGACAAAATCAGGCAAAGCAGCGCCCAAAGACCGGCAGCCGGTACCCCCGCTACCATAAAACCGAGACCTGCAAGCAGACTTTGAATCACCGCTACGCCTAAGATGCCATTAGCGACACTGCGTACCGTTGCTTCTGCCAGGTCGGCGAAATCAGCGCCTTTTTCATCTGCAAGCCGCTGGGTGATAGCACGTGCAGTACGATTACCGCCGCTGGAATTAGCCAGTAAGATTCCGGCGATGATAATGGCAACGACAAAATGCAAAATCGCGATGCCTGCACCGGCAGCAGCAGAAAGTAACCAGCTGCCGATAACTTTGAGCACAGGCGTCAGTTGTTGAAGTGCGCTATGAATATTTTCCGAGGCGAGCAGCCAAAACTTGGCTAGCGGTTCACCGATAATCATCATGTTATGAAGATTCTCCGGCGGCGGCGGAATTGACAGAGAGCCATCTCTTATTTTTTCCGCCAGCATTTTTAGTCCATCGATCAGCGTTTCAGTAAGCAAAACGGTTGGAACAATCAGGATTATCAGGAAGATAAAAGTAAAAACCGTAGCCGCAAGCTTGTGCCTATCACCGAGAACTGTTCGCAGCCGGCCGTAAAGCGGATGAGCCGCAACGGCAATAATGACTCCCCAGATTATCGGCGTTATAAAAGGCTCGACGATCTTAAAACACCAGACTGTAATGATTAGTAACAGACCTATCCGGATTGTCGCCTCAAGCGATCTGTGCAGAAAAACTCTGTCGCTTGCTGAAAGATTGGGATCATTCATGATTGAGCTCTTTTTTATTATGATTTATGGAGACAAACACGCTTTCAAATCTATATTCAAAATCCGGAAGCAGCGCTAAAGTGTCCCTGTCAATATATGCTATATCGACTATACACACAATGCCTGGAATGATTATTCCGAATGTTCTATATTACCAATTACAAAACTGTTAGGTGCCCCCTGATCGAAAAGCGGAAATTTCTCTTTTAACCGCTCGACTGTAGAGCGCCATTTTGGCGTGGTGGGCCTGCAGACGGTATTCTGGTTTCCAAACAAGCCGATTTCCTGCACTGCATTTTCCAGAGGTACTGTCTGAAGCCATTTTATTGGCACAAAGTATTCGCAGCGCTCGGGGTCGTTCAAATACTCGCTGTGATAGCTGCCCCGCTTGGCTGCTTCAAGCACTGGAACTTCACCGGCAGGTGTATTCACCTTGAAGGTCGAAGCTGGCTGTGACCGACCGGTTACGCGCCCGACACCAACGAACCCGTAGCCAGGAACCTTGACCCAAACGCGGTCGCCAGGGTTCAAAAGCGAAAGTGTCCTGCTGTACCAGGCACCGCCGCCGCCACAAATGAAACCGAAGCCTATTGCGTCAGCCCATGATCGGATTTCGCAGTGGCCGTAGGAACAGTAAAACTCGCCGTTCCAAGGCTCATTCTGGTCATCAGGTGTTGCGGCAGCGCTGACCTGTGTGCCCACAGGATCGAGCAGCCAAGCACGGCTAAGGAGTTGCTCGGTGCCGTTGGTGAAAACTTGAAAACACAGCACGTTGATTGGAATGTTCCTTTCGCTCAAATAAGCAACTATGCGCTCGGTACTGTCGTCGAGGGAAGCAGCCACGATAATGATCTTGTGACTCTGGTTCAGTCCGTCTTCATCAAGTGCTTGACCGAAGCGATTATGGAAATCGTTGGACAGACTCATGCCGGGTATGAAGCGACCGTAGATGGCAGCGATATCTTCGGCGCGGAGCTTTTCAACCCACGAGGCGTAATCTAGCGCTTGTGCGACCACCTCACGAGGCGTGCGGTCGCGCTTAAGTTCTATGAGCACAAGAGAACCATCAGGCTCTATAGCCAGCAAGTCTATGCGCCCACCAAAGCCGGTGTCTTCCTGCCGACCGATGAGCATCCATTCATCGGAAAGCATGCGCGGCGCGGCGACGATCATATCTTCCAGCAATTGCTCTTTAGCGAGCGAGGACTCTGCCAATTGCTGAGGCTGGGGGTTGATTTTCCAAAGGGCGGTTCGGATGGGCATATCTGGATTCTCTTAAGACACCTAACAAGTTATTATCTAATTTCTATATATCTATACACCATTTATTAAGCTTTAACAACGAAGGCTTTCGCATCTGCTAACAGGAGAGTCATTATGCAAAATCCAAACGTCCCAAGCTCGTTAAGTGAAAAACTCCTGACCCGGATTACCAATCGCAAACATGTTAAACTTTACGTTATTCAAACCAAAACCCAGCCCTAACCATGCCAGAATTACCCGAAGTTGAAACAACCTGCCGTGGCATTGCGCCTCATATTGAAGGGCAAACTGTCAAACAGGTTATTATCCGCCAACCCCAACTGCGCTGGCCTGTGCCTGAAGCACTCGATCAGATTTTAACGGGCCTCAGCATTCAGTCAGTCTCCAGAAGGGCAAAGTATCTTCTTTTCACTACCAGCGCGGGCACGATGCTGGTGCATTTAGGCATGTCCGGCAGTTTAAGGGTTATGGCGGCAGGGCTGGGGGCTGGTAAACACGATCATATTGATTTCATTTTTAACGATGGCACGGTGCTGCGTTTTAACGATCCGCGCCGGTTTGGCGCGGTTTTGTGGACAACTGCGCCTGCCGCAGAGCATCAGCTTCTCAAGGATTTAGGCCCTGAGCCTTTATTAGCCGGTTTTAACGGCGAACTGCTTTACTCATTATCCAGAAACCGGAAAGCGCCGGTAAAGTCATTCATTATGGATAGCCACATTGTTGTGGGTGTTGGCAATATCTATGCAAATGAAGCCCTGTTTATGGCAGGCATATTACCATCGCGCCAGGTGGGGAAAATTTCTTTAGTGCGTTATCAAAAACTGGCTGAGTGTATCCGGATGATTTTACAACAGGCCATTCAGCAAGGCGGCACAACGCTGCGGGACTTTGTCAATGAAGCCGGAAAACCGGGTTATTTCAAGCAACAACTGCGTGTCTACGGTCGTGCGGGATTACCTTGTAGTTACTGTCAACAGCCCTTAAAAGAAATCAGACTGGCTAATCGCTCAACGGTGTTTTGTAGTGAGTGTCAGAGGTAATTAAGGCAAAAGGCGAAAGGCGAAAGGAGAAAGGCGAAAAACAATCTGTACCTTTCGCCTTTAGCCTTGAACCTTTCACCTTGTACCTTTTCTATTAATCCCCTATAATGACGCCCTGCTTTCAGGTTCCAGAAGATAGTCACGTCTAATGGTTAAACGGGAAGTCGGTAAGGTTAAGGCCAAATCCGACGCTGCCCCCGCAACGGTATATAAGTAAAGAATCATCAGTACGCCACTGTGTTATTCAGCATGGGAAGGTGATGATTCAGGTTCACGCCACTTATAAGCCCGGAGACCGGCCCGAAAGTATAATTCGCTACAGCGGAGGGCTGTTTTGCGTAGTGATTGTGCGCCTTCGTGTTCTTTCATCTGCTTTTGTCCTCCGTTGTAATTACACAACTACCATGCGCGGGCGGCGCACAGGACAAACATGCAAAAATTTATAGCCAGCTCATTATTGCTTGCGGGTATTAATGCCCAGTCACAGGCACAGGAAAATCCGGCTAACAATTCGTTAGAATTACCCAATATGGTTGTTACGGCAACAAGAACAGAAGTTGCCAAAAATCAGCTGGCGGCTGCATCCACCGTTTATACCCGCAAGGATATCGAACGCCTTCAGGTTCAAACCTTGCCTGAACTGTTAAAAGGCACAACCGGTCTCGACATGACACAAGCCGGCGGCTACGGTAAAATCACCAGTGTGTTCATGCGCGGAACCAGTCCCGATCAGGTACTGGTGCTGATTGATGGTATTAAAGCCGGCTCTGTTACGGCAGGCACAACACCTTTCGAATTTATTCCTATCGATCAGATTGAGCGGGTGGAAATTATTCGCGGCCCTCAATCGAGTTTATATGGTTCAGAGGCGATGGGCGGTGTTATCCAGATTTTTACCCGTAAGGGCAATACTCAGGAAAAACCCAGCGTCGCGCTGGAGGGTGGCGGCGGTTCATACAATACTTACCGTCTTGCCGGCACTGTCAGCGGCAAATGGAAAAATAGCTGGTACACATTAGGCTCCTCACGTTTTGATTCACAGGGATTTAATGCCCGGCAACCAACACCGGGGCCCTTCGGTGTTAATCAGCCCGACCACGACGGCTACCAGAACACGGCAGTGAATGCACGGCTGGGCCATCGTTTTGACAATAACGCTGAAGTTGAAGCTTTTTTTATGCGGGCTGAAGGAAAAACCGAATATGACGGTACCTTCCAGGATAAAACGGAATTTGTAGAGCAGGTGGTTGGCGCTACAGGCAGTATGGATATTGTTGAAAACTGGCGCTCAACCTTGCGATTAGGGCAAAGCCGCGATGACAACGACCAGTTTGCACCGGATGGTTCTTTCTCCAGTCAATTTAACAGCACTCGCTGGAATGCCAGTTGGCTGAATCAGTTTACCTTGTCTGACGAGCATCAATTGATTGCAGGCGCTGACTACCGCCTGGATGAAGTGGACAGTTCGGAAATATTCGCTGAGAGCTCTCGCTATGATGTGGGTATATTCACCGAATTACACAGCCAGTTATGGGATGATCATTTTGTTAATGCTTCGGTACGCTGGGATGAAAATGAAGCCTTCGGTGATTATGTGACCGGCAATGTCGGCTGGCGCTACAACTGGAATTACGGTATCAGTCTATTGGCGAACTTCGGCAACGCGTTCAAAGCGCCGTCTTTCAATGATCTTTATTTTCCGAATTTTGGCAATCCCAACCTGCAACCGGAAGAATCAACGTCGTTTGAAACCGGACTTGCCGGTAACCATGACTGGGGCCAGTGGGAAATTCGGGCGTATCATACCAATATTGACAATTTGATTACGCCGACAATGGACCCGGTAACGTTCAATTTTAGAGCTGAAAACATCGGCAAAGCACAAATTGACGGCATTGAAACTGAAATCAGCACGCAGTTGATGGGCTGGAATGGTAAGCTGAGTATGAATCTGTTAAGCCCTGAAAACAGGGAGACTAATAAACGCTTGCCGCGCCGCGCCGAAAAAACCCTGGCGTTTGATTTATCCAGATCCTTCGGGGCTGTTGATCTGGGCGCCAATGTACTGGCGCAGGGCGATCGTTTTGATAATACGCAAAATACAATCAAGGTTGCAGGCTATGTAACCGTTGATTTAAGATCAGCCTATCATTTCAATAAAAACTGGATGCTGAGCGCAAAGTTGAATAATCTACTGGATAAAAATTATCAAACAGTTGATACTTTTAATAGTGCGGGTAGAAACTTTTTTGTATCAATTCATTATAACAACTGAATATCTCCGGAGATAAAAAATGAACATAAGACAATGGCTGCAAGCCGAATATTTACCTATGCCGCTGATCGCGTTGATGGTGTTGACACGCTTTCATCACTTTGGCGATGTATTGCATCTTCCCGATGCCTCCCTGGCCGTGTTTTTCTTTGCCGGTTTTTACCGAAAAAAAACCTTATTTTTCTTTTTATTAGCGATGGCTGCTTTGATTGATTACGTCGCCATCGAGAACGGCACCAGTAGCTGGTGTGTTTCGCCTGCCTATGTTTTCCTGATTCCTACCTATGCCGTGATGTGGTTTGCCGGCCGTTACTGCTTAACATTCAAATCCATGAATATAGCCGAACTGACTATGCAATTTGGTCTTTTGATACTTGCTGCATCGGCTGCATTTGCTATTTCAAACGGCAGTTTTTATTTGTTTTCAGGTCGTTATGATGAACTGGCCTGGGATCAATATAGTGTAGGGGTAGCCCGGTATTACCTGCCTTATGTTGGTTATACCTTGTGTTATGCGGTTGCAGGTTGGTCAATCGTCAAACTATTCAATGCCCTGCCTGACACACGATCCAGGTATGAAGAACTTGATAGAAGGAATTGATATTTATCGTGAGACGGTTGAAAATCCGGGTGGTACCATCACGGAATATACATACTTCGAGCCCACCGAAGAAAAGATGAAGGAGCTGTCGCACGATCTGTTCTCGAAAAACTGGAATAAGATTGTCGTTGGCCCCTGCGTTGAAGGTGCAGTTTTTGAAGTGCGTTTTGCAGAAGAGCCGAAGCTTTCTTATCTTGATGGCTACCTGACCGTTGGCCTGGGCCACTGGCATTTTCATCTTTGCATCGGACCGCACAGGAATTGTCCTTCTGAGGAACTGAGAAAGAATCGCCCTGTTGCCAGGTGTGCTTTTTTCGAAATGTGCAGCGGCAAATGCGGCGGTACACGCAGTTGGGGCTTGCGTCTGTGGAACGGCTATGGCGACCAATTGACAACCGTGTTTTTGCCGTCGCCGTTTTTATCTGATGATCAGCTGGTTTTGCCAGAACCGCAATGGGAACGCCTGGACCTTTATTACAGTTTGCGCGAAAAGTATTTGGGCGAACCAAAGCCGGAAAACTTCAAGCCATCAGGCGCGCCCGATGCTAATCCGTTTTTGAACGGGCATGGCTAAATCTATTTAACACTATTTGACTTAATTAGCTATTTTTGCCTACAGAGTTCGTGTTCCTTGTTCATGACATCGTCGTCCCAGGCGAGAGCCTTTGCAGCAATTTCAGCGAGCCGTTGTAATTCTGCCGGCGTCATTTTAGATAATATCAACAAAGGCAGCCTGCGGCGTAACAAATCTTCCAGATGCACAACCATTTCATGTTGAGCGCAAAAAACCAGATCAGCAACAATAAACGGCAGCGCAGACAGTATCCGTTTAGCCAGTTCAGCATCTTGTTCAATCAGTTCGAAAACACCCGACACTCTATTGCCATGGCGGCGCAACAGCCAGTGTGCGCTTTCTGTATCTATGCCCAGTGCTACTGCTTTCTTTAGCGCAGCGCCTGCCCATTGTTGATAATCCCCTAAGGGCAACCAGGGAAAAGGCTTGCTGAAGGTTTTACAGGATTCATTTACACCTGAATTTTTGCACAGAGTATCGACAATACAGGCCGCATCTTCTCTGGCGGAGGTGAATTTGCCACCGATTGAAGAAATCAGCCCGTTTTTTGAAGTGATTAATTCCCAGTCACGACTGATACTGGAAAGCGATGCTTCAGCGCTTGGCTTTAACACGCGTAAACCGGCGTAGCGTCCGATAATATCCTGTTCTGTCCAGCTTACCTTGAGTACACGATTAGCCTCGCTCAGCAGATAATTGACTTCTTCAGCTTCAACCGCCAGATGATTAATATCGCCGTTATAATCGCTATCGGTCGTACCTAGCAAGGTTAACCCATACCAGGGGATGATAAAAAATACCCGCCCGTCAGTTTTTGCGGTTAGCAGCAAGGCTTCATTCCCAAGTACTTTGGGCAGAATTAAATGAACGCCTTTTGATAATCTGCCGCAGCGGCTTTTATTTTGCAGGCGTGCCGACCATTGACCCGAAGCATTAACAAGCCGGGCAGCGTAAACTTTTGTTGTTTCGCCAGAAAACTGATCCTGTATCTCAGCGCCGCAAAGCCGGCCATTGTGTTCTAAAAAGCCGGTGACTTTGCAATAATTAAGACAGACCGCTCCAATGGTTTGAGCGCCGTCTATCAATTCGAGCACAAAACGGGCATCATCGGTCTGAGCGTCCAAATAGCTAAAGCCTGCTATTAAACCGTTGCCATCAAGACAGGGGAAGCGTTCTGAAAATTCGGTACGTGTATAACGGCGATAGTGCTGATCCTTCGGAACAGTGCCTGCAAGCCAATCATAAAGGATTAAACCGATGTTGAGCCGGAACGAGCCAAGACGGCTGTCTTTATAAACCGGGATTCCGAAGCGTAACGGCCAGACCCGGTGCTGCGCTGTTTTAAGCAGCATCTGACGTTCAGCTAGCGTTTTGCGTACCAGTTTGAAATTCAGCGTTTCCAGATAACGCAAGCCGCCGTGAATCAGCTTGCTGGATACGGAAGATGTCGCACACGCCCAGTCGCCCTGATCGACAATAGCCACTTTCAAGCCGCGCAATGCGGCGTCGTATGCAGTCCAGGCGCCATAAATGCCGCCGCCGCAAATCAGGACGTCAAAATGCTGATCCTTGATCTTTGAAAAATCCCGCTGCATAACTCAACTCTTATCTGCAAGGTTTTTGTAAACCATGATGGCTCTTTGTGAAATACAGTGGGTACATAATTGCCCAAATTCTCAATCAGAGTCCCTTCGACTTCGCTCACGAGAGCCTTGTAAAAGTAAATCCATTATTCATGAGCGATGTAAGCCCCGCGCGGAAAGCAAGGTGTTAGCAAGAAGAAGTCATGCCAATGCGCTGTTTGATGCATTTTTAAAAAGCTGTTTCATGAGCGCCTGTCGAAGGGCAGTTACCAGGAGTTCTGCAAGTACCTTACCTGATTAGCCATTTTTGCATACAGAGTTCGCATTCCTTGGTCATGATGTCGTCATCCCAGTCCAGAGTCTTTGCAGCAATTTCAGCGAGGCGTTGTAATTCGACGAGTGTCATTTTAGACAATATCAACAATGGCAGCCTGCGGCGTAGCAAGTCTTCCAGATGTACAACCATTTCATGTTGAGCGCAAAAAACCAGATCAGCCGCAATAAATGGCAGTTCTGGCAGTATCCGTTCAGCCAGTTCAGCATCTTGTTCAATCAGTTCGAAAACACCGGACACCCTATTGCCATGGCGGCGCAACAGCCAGTGTGCGCTTTCTGAATCTATACCCAGAGCCACTGCTTTTTTTAGTGTGGTGTCCGCCCATTGTTGATAATCCCCTAAGGGCAACCAGGGAAAGGACTTGTCGAAGGTTTTACAGGATTTATTGACACCCAAATTTTTGCATAGAGCATCTACAATACAGGCAGCATCTTCTCTGGCTGAGGTCAATCTGCCACCGATTGAAGAAAGCAATCCATTGTCTGAAGTTATTAATTCCCAGTCACGGCTGCTGCTGTAAAGCGATGTATTCGCACTTGGCTTTAATACACTTAAACCTGCGTAGCGTCCGATAACGTCCTGTTCTGTCCAGTTTACCGTCTTAAGTACACGATTAGCTTCGCTCAGCAGATAATTGACTTCTTCAGGTTCAACCGCCAGATGGTCAATATCGCCGCCATAATCGCTAGCGGATGAACCTAGCAGGGTCTGTCCGTACCAGGGGATGATAAAAAATACGCGCCCGTCGGCTTTTGCGGTTAGCAGCAAGGCTTCATTCCCAAGTGTTTTGGGCAGAATTAAATGAACGCCTTTTGATAATCTGACGCAGTGACTTTTATTTTTCTGGTCTGCCGACCATTGCCCTGTGCAATTAACAAGCTGGGTAGCATAAACCATTGCTGTTTCGCCGCTGACATTATCCTGTATTTCAGCACCGTAAAGCTGTCCCTTGTGTTCCACAAAACCGGTAACTTTGCAATGATTAAGACAAACTGCTCCGATGGCTTGAGCGCCGTCTATCAATTCGAGCACAAAACGGGCATCATCGGTTTGTGCATCAAAATACGTGTAGCCTGCTTTTAATTCCGTGCTATCAAGATAGGAAAAGCGTTCGGAAAAATCAGTACGCGTATGGCGGCGATAGCCCTGATTCTTCGGAACAGTGCCCGCAAGCCAATAATAGAGGATTAAACCGATGTTGAGCCGGAACGAGCCAAGACGGCTATCGTTATAAACCGGAACCCCGACTTGTATCGGCCAGACCCGGTGCGGCGCTGTTTTAAGCAGCATCTGGCGTTCGGCAAGGGTTTTGCACCAGTTTGAAATTCAGCGTTTCCAGATAACGCAAGCCGCCCTGGATTAACTTGCTGGAAGCGGAAGATGTCGCACACGCCCAGTCGCCCTGATCGACGATAGCCACTTTCAAGCCGCGCAGTGCGGCGTCGTAAGCAGTCCAGGCGCCATAAATGCCGCCGCCGCAAATCAGCACATCAAAATGCTGATCCTTGATTTTTGAAAAATCCCGCTGCATAACTCAATCTTTATCTGCAAGTTTTTTGTAAACCATTATCAAGTTCAGATATAAAACGATGCCATGTGTCTCCAATATTTAGCACTATGCGCTCTGTCGTCCCAAATTAATAATTGATGATTAATATCTTTTTGCCGCAATATCGAACTTAACTGTTCATTATTCTGCAAAAATGGATCTTCATTGCCTATTACCAGTATAATATCCATTTCTCTTAGCTTATCCAAACGCCAGGGACAATCGAGATTATGCAAAAAATGGCTGGGGGTATGAAAATAAATATCTTCATTATAAAAGCCATCGAAAAGATCGTTAAAATTCTCGACATTAAGCGTGAGGTCATAACGACCCGAGAATGCAACCAGTTTTTTAAACAAATGGGGATGGCGAAATACAATATTGGCAGCATGGAAGGCGCCAAGACTTAATCCATGAGAAATAACGCATTCATGCGGATTCCTGCTTTGCATAAAGGGCAGCACTTCATTCAGGATGTATTCTTCAAAGGCTATATGGCGCTGAATACGGCCCGAGGGATGCGCCCACCCACAGTAAAAACTTTCACTATAAATACTATCAACACAATAAAGTTGAAGATAGCCTTGTTCTATTTTGTGCTCCAAAGATTTTACTATTCCCAGATTTTCGTACTCATAAAACCGGCCATCGCGTGAGGGAAAAATCAGCACTTTTGCACCGGCATGACCAAATACCAAAAGCTCCATATCGCGCTGTAATCGACCGCTCCACCACTTGTGATATTCACGGTTCATTGAAAGCTCCTGTGATTGTGTTACTAGAATTAGTCGTTGAGAGGTGCAAAAAAAGCATCAAGTTCATTAATTAGCTCAAGTTCTTGCTGTTTTTGATCAGCGTAGTTGTGATGCCCCGCATTTAAAGTGAACAGCTGCTTTGTACCGGCTAATGCGTTGTATATTGCAAACTGCCCGGGAGGTGCAACACAGGGATCGAATATCGCGCACGCGCAATGTATCGGTATAGTAATCCGTTTCGCGGCCAGAGCCGCATCGTAATAACGTAATGTTTTAAGGGTCTGTTTTTTATGGTTCCGATAAAACTGCTGCAAGCTATGCCCGCTGCCTTTTGTTGTCAGCTTTAAACGTAATGGATGATGGCCAAAAGTGGGAGTATTGAGATGGCCTCGCGCGATACGTTGTTCCCATGGTAGTGCCAGTGCGCCGATGCCGCCGGAAAAACTGATTCCCAAATAGCCCAAATGCCCCGCTGTATCAGGAAACAGGTGTAACAACGCGCTGACTGCCAGCCACACATCTTCAACACAGCCGCCCAGAATATAACGGTCTGCCTGGTTAATATTGTGCAGTATATGATAATAAGGTTCGGAAGAGATGGATGGTTGAGAGCTGAGCGCCAAACCTCGAAAACAGGGAAACAACAGTGCAGCGTTCTTAAACGGCAAATGAAAATCGGGTTCATCACGCCCGCAATAACCATGCCCGACAACGAAGCCGCGCTTTATAACACCAGAACCCGGTAACAATAACCACCCTCGAATAGTAGTGTTATCGGTAGAGGTATAACTTATCTCGAATAGTCGCCAGCCCAGCTTGTTTTCATTTACAATTCTTGTGTGTGGCTGAGGGGCAACGGTTAATGCTTTCCGGTAGCGTGTTTGCCAAAAATTATCGAAATCTTTTGGTTCCTTCGGTGTATTTACAGCTAACAACTGCTCGAGCGAATAACCATAAGTTGGGTCAAAGCCATATTCACTGGTATCCATAAAACCTTTATTTTTGTTTGAAATCGTTATTCAAGAAAAATGCAATCTTTAATATCATTGTAACCATTACAGAATTATTTACACGCGTAAGGCATGGAAAAAAGATAAGTAACGAACATTAACCTGATAGACACTTGAAACTCTGCTGCCAATCGTTTTGAGCCTATCGAAGGACTTAATCAGAGACACATTAAAGTCTCTGTTAATGGTATAAGTAAAGTTCTCAATTAACAAGCCGGAGTCTCTTCCAATATGAAATGAGCCTGAAGGAGGTGGTTCTTTCTAACATGAAATGAGCCTGAAATAAGCCGAGATTCTGTTCATGATGGGAGGATGAAAACTCTCATGAACGACACACAACTTG